>DXHG01000239.1 GCA_019113455.1 Candidatus Treponema faecavium
TTACTGCTCGGACTATGTCCTCGCAGTAAGCTGGCAGTTTTAGGGCGAGGCCCTAAAACTGCGTAAGCAGACCGCAGGTCTGCGACTGAAACCGCTTCTAAAGTAGAGGTGTCTCTCCCTCCCCAAAAAAACAAATTATAGGGAATAAGAAAGAAAAAAAGCCGCGTGCCAACGCAGAAAAAACACCCCACAGGGAACTGCAAAGAAAAAAACGCGCGCGTGCAGCGTGCAGAGTAAATGCCGATGCTTTGGGCACGCAAAATGCTCACGGTATAACGTCTGTGTGCGTGTCGTGCGGTGTGTCTTGTAAAGCCGTCTGCGCTGCAAACGCAGGACGGCGCTTTTGTCTGCGGGCGGCTTTTTTTGCCGCTTTTGCTTCGAGCGCTGCCTGCCGCCGCTCTTCTTTTGACGGATGAGGACGGCGCGATACCATGAACGGCACGGTCAGCACAATGCCCGCCGCAAACGCAATGGCAAGGCTGATAAAGATGGGCACATCGGGAATATGCGTAAAGCCGAATGAAATCGTGCATGCGTTTTCAAGGTTAAAACCGATAAAGCACGTGATAAGCACAATACAGATGACAAAGAAAAAGAGTTTCCACGGCATGGTATCCGATTCCTTTATTCCAAAACTATACCACGGAAGGTATTGCCCGTCAATTCGGTGAGGCGCACGGCGATAAATCCGCCGATGCGCGAGCGGTCTGCGCGGATAACGGCGCGTTCGTCGCGTTCGGTGCGCGTGAGCAGCTCTGTGTCAGCGTCGCGCGACACGGCTTCGGCAAGCACGCGCACAGTCTGCCCGACGCGGGCGGCCATTTTTTCGCGCGTAATGGCAAGCTGCAAGTCTATCACCTGCGTAAGCCGCGCTTTTTTTACCTGCACCGGCACCTGTTCAGGATACGACGCCGCAGGAGTTCCCTCGCGCGGGTTGTAGTAGTACATGTACGCCGCCTCATATGCCACTTCGCGCATGAGTGAAAGCACCTGCGAAAAATCTTCTTCCGTTTCCCCGGGAAAACCGACGAGCAGGTCGGTAGTCAGAGACACGCCGGGAATCCGCTGCCTGATGCGGCTTACAAGCGAAAGGTACTGTGCGCGCGTGTATTTTCTGTTCATCGCGGCAAGAATACGGTCTGAACCGTGCTGCACCGGCAGATGTATGTGGCGGCACAGGCGCGGCTCTTCCGAGATGACGCTGATAAGCTCATCGGAGAGATCTTTCGGGTGGCTTGACATAAAGCGGACCCACTGTATCGGGGAACCGGTGCGCTCCAGATGACCAGCGATAAGCCGCATGAGTTCCGGAAAGCCGGCGTCTGCTGCGCCGTGTTCGTGCCGGTATGAATTGACGTTCTGTCCCAATAGTGTTATCTCGCGCACGCCGCGTTCGGACAGAACATCAAGTTCCGCAATGATGTCGTGCGGCGGGCGCGACACTTCCCTTCCGCGCACATACGGAACGATGCAGTATGTGCAGAAATTGTTGCAGCCGTGCATGACGGGCACAAACGCCGAAAACGCGCCGTTTTCGTACGAGAGCGGCGCAAACGAGTACACCGCGTCTTCTGCCAGTTCGGCATGAGCGCCGGTATAGTGTTCCACCGCTTCGGCGACGGCGGCAAAGCGGCTTTTCTGAAAATTGCCGATAACATAATCTATCGCAGGATAATTCTGCTTGAGCGTGCCGAGCAGGCGTTCCGCCATGCAGCCGGTAACCGCGAGTGTGAGCGGCTGCTTTCCGGCCTGCGCCGCCTGTGCGGCGAGCGGAAACGCGTCGTCCTTGCAGCCGCGCTGCCTGAGCCGCACGGCTTTGAGCGCAGCATACCAGCCGAGCCTGCCGAATACGCGGTTTTCAGCCGTTGCGCGCACGGAGCACGTGTTGATGACGGCAAGATCTGCTGTTTCCGGCGTTTCCGCCTGTGTCCAGCCGCGTGCGGCAAGCAGCTGTTCAAGCGCTGCCGATTCAGCCTGGTTCATCTGGCAGCCGTATGTTTCAAAAAAATAAGTCATGGGTATTCCGTATATGCGTAGGCGTTGTGTTTGTGAATGCTTTCGTAGTTTTCCGCTTCGACGCTGAACCAGCGGAACAGGTTTGTGCCAAGGAGCGCGCGGTATACTTCGCGCACGACGTCTTCGACAAAGCGCGGGTTATTGTATGCGTGTTCCGTTACGTACTTTTCGTCCTGCCGCTTGAGCACCGAATAGAGCCCGCACGATGCGGCGTCTTCTATGAGCGCGATAATGTCCTCTATCCAGAAAAACGACTGGCTCTGCAGCTTTACGGTTACTTCTCCGCGCTGGTTGTGCGCGCCGTATTCGCTTATCGCGCGCGAACACGGACAGAGCGTCGTTACCGGCGCTGTGACAGACACAATGAAATCCTCGTGCTGCGCCGAAACGGAGCCTTCGTAGCGGCACGTGTACGCCATCATGCCCGGCTGGCCCGAAACGGGCGCGTGCTTTTCGATAAAGAACGGAAACGCAAGCGTGCCGAACGCGCGCTCCGCTTCGAGTGCGTGCCGTATCTCGGCGAGCATTGCGAGAAAATGCTTCATGCTCAAGTCCGTGTGATATTTATGAAATATCTCGATAAAACGGCTCATGTGTGTGCCCTTAAAGTGCTGCGGCAGATTGACAAAAAGATCGGCGGTGCCGGTTGTGCGCTGCGTGCGGTGCGCTTTGTCGAGCACCTGCACGGGATATTCGACGCCGCGCACGCCGACTTTCATGAGCGGAATGTTGCGGCTGTCGGTCTGGTTCTGCACGTCTATCATCAGCGGTTTTGCGCCTGTTCAGCCGCCTGCACTGTATTCTGCAGCAGCATCGCGATTGTCATGGGCCCCACGCCTTTGGGCACGGGCGTGATATACGACGCGACCCCGCACGCCGCTTCAAAGTCGACGTCTCCGCAGAGCCTGAAGCCGCTCTTTTTTGACGGGTCGGGAATACGGTTTACGCCGACGTCTATGACGGCCGCTCCCGGGCGTATCATGTCTGCGGTAATCATGTGCGGCTTGCCTGCCGCAGCGATAAGTATGTCTGCCTGCCGCGTGTACGAGGCAAGGCCGCGTGTGCCGGTATGGCAGAGCGTTACGGTCGCGTTGTATTCCCTGCGCGCGAGCAGCACCGCAAGCGGTTTGCCGACGATGTTTGATCTGCCGACAATGACGGCGTGGCGGCCGTTTGTCTCAATCTGCATTCGCTTAAGGAGATGAAGCACGCCGTGCGGCGTGCACGGCAGATACGCGGGCCTGCCGAGCAGCAGGTTTCCGGCGTTTATCGGGTGAAAGCCGTCTGCGTCTTTGTCCGGCCGTATCGCGCTGATAACTGCGTCGGCGCTGATATGCTGCGGCAGCGGCAGCTGCACGAGTATGCCGTGCACGCTTGCGTCATCGTTGAGCGAGGCGATAAGCTCAAGCAGTTCCTGCTGTGTTGTGTGTGCGGGCAGCCGTATGTCGCGCCCGATCATGCCGGCTTCGGCAAGCGCTTTTTCTTTGCCGGTTACGTATGAGATGCTTGCGGGGTCTGTTCCGACAAGCACTACTGCAAGGCAGGGCGTAATTCCCTGCGCCGCAAGCTGCGCCGTCCGCCGTGCGGCTTCGGCACGCACTTCCTGCGCGATAGCTGCGCCGTCTATGATTGCTGCTGCCATAAGTATCCTTTTGTAACGTATGCACTGCACCGGATGTTTTACCGGTATCGCGGCGGCAGACTGCCTTTGCCGTGAGGCGTGCGTTAACTTGCCGCGGGCAAGCGCGCACTTGTGCGTACGCGGCTTGTGTTGAACGCCGGTGCAGGTTTCTGGTATAGTGTCTGTACTATAGCTGATTTTATATTTTTTTTCTATAAAAACCAACGATAGAAAAGAAGAACAGGATTATATGAAAAGAAAAACGTTAGGCATACTGTGCTGCCTGCTCTGCGCGGGATTGCTTGCCGCGCAGGAATCGGAATCAGAAGACGTATATATAGAAGATTCTGTGTATCAGATGAACCAGCAGGGCGATCATCAGATAAAGATAGACCTTGCATTGCAGATACCGTTCAGGCCGTCTATTGATAAGCTAAAGCTCGGCGGCGGCGGTTCGCTGGGTTATATGTATTTTCTTACCGACTGGCTTTTAATCGGCGGCGACGTGAGTTTTTCTTACGCGCCCACTATCGGCAGCAATCAGCTCACGTTTATTCCGGTGCTGTTTAAGGCGGCGGCGCAGTTTTCTGTGTGGCGCTTTGAGTTTCCGATAACGGTCGGCATCGGGCCTGTGTTCCAGAATTACCTTGACCGGTTCTATTTTGGGCTTGCGGTAAAGCCGTCTGTCGGCATGTACTACCGCATTAATCCAAGCTGGTCGGTCGGCTTGTACTGCGGCCTGTACGTGATGCCGCAGTGGTACACGAATCCGGAATATAACTATACGGCGCTCATTATGGACGCGGGTCTTTCCGCGCGGTATCATTTCTAGCGGGGAGGAATATGAAACAGCCGATGATTTTGTTCCGCGCTGTGGGCGGATTGGCGGTGTGCGCGGCGCTGGCAGCGTTCGTTTCCTGCGAGAATCCCTACACGAACAAGGGAATGTTTTCAGAGATTTCAAAAGAGATTAAACTTACCGAATCAAACGTGAAAGGCAATATCTTTACGGTATTTGCAAACGAAGAATTCGTGTTCGCCGGCGGCGGCGGGATTTACTATAAACCGCTGAACAGCGGGCGCAAGTGGGATCCGTTCCCCACAAGCGGATTTACTGGCGGCGCGCGCGCGCGGCGGCTGGCTCTGGGCGCCGATGCTGACGGCGCTGAATACCTGTACGCGCTGCGGATGTGGCAGAACGAGAATTACGAGGATCAGTTTTTTGCGGATTTATATTATTGCAACATTAATGACGTAATTGCGGGAAGAGGTGCTTGGAAGCAGATTAAAGACTCAAAGATTATTGTTGCTAATGTTTCTGAATCAAGAATTAATCAATATACGGTGTTCTCAAACAATGCCGCCGGCGCAGCTAAGCGCAAAGCGTATCTTGCAACGCCTGATGGTGTGTATGAGCTTGATGGCGCTACAGTCAAATGGGAGACAAATGCTGCTGGCGCAGGTACTCGTTCCGCGGTGCTGATTGACAGTAAGACGTATTTTTCTTCTTCACTTGCCGCGTGCGCCAATGCTGACAACAGCAAAGGCTGGGTTATCGAGGGCGGCGCCGTCAAATACTGGTACGGCAGCGCAATGCAGGATTCCGGCGTGTCGGTAAGCAATGCTGTGTCGCTCACGTATTCAGCAAAAGACAACTGCCTGTATGCGGGCCGCGGCGGCAGCGGCAGCGGCGCGGTGCGCATCGATCTGGATACAGAAGGCAAGCCGACCGGCACGAGCGAAATCGGCGGCAATACTGACGCGGCTATCGGCAGCTACAACGTGTACGCCTTATACTGTGAACAGGGTGCAAATACGCTGTACGCCTCGACTATTGGGCGCGGCTCTACGTTCAGTTCCATGTATAACGGGCTGTGGGGCCGGTACGATCCTGAAAGCAGCGTTGACGCGCAGGACAAGGGCAACTGGAACCGCGAGTAGCGCGGCATAATCGCGATGGAGCTGTTTGACCAGCGGGAGCCGTCAAAAGAGCCGCTTGCCGCGCGCATGAGACCGCGCACGCTCGATGAGTATATCGGGCAGGAGCATATCGTGGGCAAAGGGCGGCTTTTGCGCCGCGCAATAGCCGCCGACCAGCTCACGTCCGTCATCTTTTACGGGCCTCCCGGCACCGGCAAGACGACGCTTGCGCGCGTTATCGCCAATCACACCAAAAGCAGCTTTATCACGCTTAACGCGGTGCTCACCGGCGTGCAGCATATCCGCGAGGCGATAGCGCAGGCGGAGCAGCAGTACAAACTCTATAACCGGCGCACGATTCTGTTCGTTGACGAAGTGCACCGCTGGAACAAGTCGCAGCAGGACGCGCTTCTGCCGTGGGTAGAAAACGGCACTATTATCCTTGTCGGTGCAACAACTGAAAATCCTTTTTTTGAAGTAAACCGCGCGCTTGTAAGCAGAAGCCGCGTGTTTCAGCTCAAAGCGCTCACGCCGCAGGACCTGCGGCAGGCGGCAGAGACCGCGCTTGCCGACGCTGAACGCGGCTACGGCAGATACAAGGTGGAGTTTGAGCAGGGCGCGCTTGAGCACCTGATAGAGACGGCAAACGGCGATGCGCGAAGCCTCTTGAACGCGCTTGAGCTTGCCGTGGAGACAACGCCTGAACACTGGCCGCCCGCTGACGGCGAGCGCATCTATATCAGCCGCGAGACGGCGGAAGAAAGTATACAGAAAAAGGTTGTGCTCTACGACCACGACGGAGACTATCACTACGACATTATCAGCGCGTTTATAAAGAGCCTGCGCGGCAGGGATCCCGATGCGGCGATGTACTGGCTTGCGCGCATGGTGGCGGCGGGCGAGGATCCGGGCTTTATTTTCAGGCGCATGCTCATTTCCGCGTGCGAAGACACGGGGCTTGCCGACCCCTTCGCGATAACGGTGGTGGAAAGCGCCGCCGCGGCGTTTGACCGCGTCGGCCTGCCGGAGGGCCGCTATCACCTTGCGCACGCGGCGCTGTATTTGGCGACCGCGCCCAAGTCGAACAGCTCCATGGCGTTTTTTGACGCGCTTTCTTCGGTAGAAAAAGAAGATGCGGAAGTGCCGAACCACCTGCGCGACCCGAGCCGCGACGCGGAAGGATTCGGGCACGGTTCAGGCTATATGTATCCGCACGCGTATACCGACCACTGGGTGGCGCAGCAGTATCTGCCCGACGCGCTTGTGGGCAGGGTGTTTTATACGCCGAGCGACCAGGGATACGAAAAGACGATACGCGATGACGTGCTTTCGCGCCGTGAGCTCCAGATTGCAGCGCTTTTGGAAGAAGATTCCGGTGCGCAGGCCGACCCCGCGTGGTGGCAGATGCACGGCAGAAAGGAGCGTCTCGTTAAGCAGGAAGAACAGCTTACGTTTACGCCAAAGAATGCTGCTGCGGAAGCGGCGCTCTCCGCAGCAGAAAAAGACTGGCGCAGGCGGCTTGATTCTAACCGCGCGGCGGTGCTGCTTGAGTTCCGCCGCGAACTGATTGAGGCGGCGCAGCTGCGCCGCCATCACCGCAGTCTTGTGTGGAACGCCGACGACGGTCTGTTAATCTGGGAAGTGCTCCGCCGCGAACCGGAAGGCTTTACGTGCGGTATGTGCCGGACAGCGCACGGCAGAAAGGTGCTTGAACAGTACGGTTCGACGCTCGGCGGCATTGACCGGCCTGAGCTTGCCGTTGCAGATCCTCCCGCTGAAACGGGCATGTTCGCTATTCCGCACGGTATTTTCGGCGGCGCCGTGTTTGACCGCCTGTTCTTTCGCGACTGCTGCGCTGATGCGGGCGCGTTTGCGCGCTTTGCCGCATCGCTTGCCGCCGCCGCGCCGTTGCTGGCTGCCGGCTGGCGCTGCGTCATGGCGCAGAAGGTGCCGGGCGCGGGGCAGCGACTTGCCCCGCTTATCCGTTCTCAGGTGCTCCGCGGCAGGGAAAAAGAGTACGGAGCGCTGCTTACGGACATGGAGCAGGCGGAAGAAGCGTTTTTTAGCGATGCGGCTAACCCGCTTTTCGCGTGGGACGCGCAGTCCGCAGCCGCTCTTTTGGGGCAGACGTTCAGCGTGAGCCATACGCAGAAAGAATTCAGTGAAAAGCGGCGCATCACAGAGGCGGACGTGCGCCGCTGGTTTGACGGCGAACGCTCTGCGTACGGTTCGGCGCTCGCCGCAGCGCTCGGCAAAGACGGTGCCGAAGCTGCGCAGCGCCTGCTTGAAACCGCCTGCGAGCGGCGCATATTCCTGTGGAAAACAGTGTATTCCTTTTATAGTTTATCTTCTCTGTAATACAGACAATATTTGCCATATGCCAGGGCAGCGCGCCAGGCGCAAACAGATAATATTGCACAAAGCTTTCCAAATACATAAAATAAACGTTGTTTGTGTTTGGGAGGATCATCTATGATACGAGCCGGTGTTATCGGCGCTACCGGATACGCGGGCGTTGAGCTGGTGCGCCTGCTGCTTAATCATCCGCAGGTATCGCACATTTCCGTGAGCTCCGTGAGCTTTGAAGGACAGCATATAACCGATATATACGCCAATCTGTTTCAGTTATGCTCAGGCACGCTGTGCGGCAAGAGCGCCGGCATATTGGAGACGGCAGACGAGGTCGTCTCTGAAAGCGACGTGGTATTTACCGCGCTGCCGCACGGCACGGCGGAAAAATATGCCGACGCCTGCATACGCGAGGGAAAAAAACTTATAGACCTTTCGGCCGATTTCCGTTTCGGCAGAAACGAAGCCGTGTTTAAGCAGTGGTATAAGAAATCGTGGGAGTATCCCGCCGCGCATGAAGAATCCGTGTACGGGCTGCCTGAAATGTACCGTGAGCAGATACGCGGCGCGCGCATTGTCGGCAATCCCGGCTGCTATGTTACGTCCGTAACGCTCGGCCTGCTTCCGGCGCTGAAAGCAGGCTGCATCGATACGGGGCGCATTATCGCCGACAGCAAAAGCGGCGTGACGGGAGCAGGGCGCAGCCCGACGATGACAAACCAGTTCTGCGAGTGCGGCGAGTCGGTAAGCGCGTACGGCGTGGGGGCGCACAGGCATCAGCCAGAGATTGTGCAGAACTGCTCGCAGGCCGCAGGACTGCCGTGCACGGTCGTGTTTACGCCGCACCTGGTGCCGATGAGCAGAGGCATACTTTCGACTATATATGCGCCGCTTGCGGGAGATTTTTCCGGTTCCGCCGGAGAGATAACGGCAGAGCTCAGGAATATGTACCGCGCGTTTTACCAGCACGAGCCGTTTGTGCGCGTACTTGCCGACGCCAAGAATCCGGCGACGCGGAATGTGCGCGGTTCCAATTACTGCGATATACAGGTGTACGCGGTAGCGAACGGTACAATGCTTGAGGCAGTGTCGGTGCTTGACAATATGGTAAAGGGAGCCTCCGGTCAGGCGGTGCAGAATATGAATATCATGTGCGGGTTTGACGAGACGGCGGGGCTGCAGCTGATACCCGCCGCATTCTGATACGGCAAAATCATTTTAGGAAAAATACTATGCAGTTTATAGACGGCGGGGTAACGGCTCCGCTCGGATTTACGGCAAATGGCGTGCTTTCAGGCATTAAGGCGGGACGCACGGCACCTGACACGGCGCTCATATATTCCGAAACGCCGTGTACTGCTGCGGGCGTGTTCACGAAAAACCGTGTGCAGGCGGAGCCGGTCAAGCTCACGCGCGCGCGCGCCGCTTTAGGCAGGGCGCAGGCGGTTATCGTGAATTCTGGCAACGCAAACGCCTGCACCGGCGAGCAGGGCGCGCGCGCCGCAGTTCGCATGGCGGCGGCAGCAGCCGCTGCGCTGCACGTGGAAGAACAGGACGTGCTTGTGTGTTCCACCGGCGTTATCGGGCAGCAGCTTGCCGTTGAGCGCATCGAGGCGCATATGGCTGAACTTGTTTCGGGCTTGAGCAGAGAAGGGCACGCGGCGGCGAGCGAGGCGATTTTAACGACAGACACGCGCGCTAAGGAATGTGCGGCGGAAACAGAAATCGGCGGCAGCACCGTGCGCATCGGCACGATGGCCAAAGGTTCCGGAATGATTCATATCAATATGGGTACGATGCTCGGGTTTATCACGACAGACTGTGCGATAACAGCCGAGATGCTGCAAAAGGCGCTTAAAGAAAGCGCCGAGTGTACGTACAACTGCGTTTCAGTAGACGGAGACACAAGCACGAACGACACGCTTTTGATTCTGGCAAACGGCAGGGCAGGCAACAGGCTTATCGATCGGCGGGACGGCGATTATGATGCTTTTGTAAGCGCGCTTACCGCGGTGAACACGGAAATGGCGAAAAAAATTGCCGGAGATGGGGAGGGCGCGGAGCATCTGATTGAATGCAGGGTGAGCGGCGCCGTGTCTGACGCGTCTGCGCGCGCGCTTGCAAAGTCGGTTGTGTCGTCAAATCTCGTTAAGGCGGCGTGTTTCGGCAAAGACGCGAACTGGGGACGCATCCTGTGTGCGCTCGGGTACAGCGGCGAGCCGTTTACGCCCGAAGCGGCGAGCGTATCGTTTGTGAGCGAGTACGGCGTTGCGACGGTATATGAACGCGGCGCGCCCGCAGCGTTTGATGAAGAAGCGGCGTCCCGTATTCTTGGCGCGCCGGAGGTAACGATTGCGGTAACGCTTGCAGACGGCAGCGGCGCGGGCGCGGCGTGGGGCTGTGATCTTACGTACGAGTATGTCAAAATCAACGGCGATTACAGGACATAACGGCATGGACATGACTAACAAGGAATGGGCGGAAGTGCTTGTGCAGGCGCTGCCGTATTTTAAGGAATGGGTGGGAAAAGTCGTCGTCGTAAAGTACGGCGGCAACGCAATGCTCAACGAGGAGCTGAAACTCGCCGTAATGGAAGACATCGTGCTGCTGAACACGATCGGCATCCACGTGGTGCTGGTGCATGGTGGCGGGCCTGAAATAAACAGTATGCTTGAAAAAGTCGGCAAGGAGTCGCGGTTTGTAAACGGGCTGCGGTATACCGACGCAGAGACGATGGAAATCGTGCAGATGGTGCTGACCGGCAAGCTGAATAAGGATATAGTAGGCATGCTTTTGCAGCGCGGCGGGCGCGCGGTTGGCTTAAGCGGCGTTGACTCAGGGCTTCTGCGTGCAAAGAAAATTGAGCGCGGTGAAGACCTTGGCTTTGTCGGAGAAGTAACGGAAGTTAATCCCGACATTGTCGTGTCGCTGCTCGGCCAGGGCTTTATTCCGGTTATTTCAACGGTCGCCGTCGGTATGGAAGGCGACGAGAGCCGCTACAATATAAACGCGGATACGGCGGCGGCGAAAATCGCAGTGGCGCTCCGCGCCGAAAAGTTTGTACAGCTCACAAATGTTCCCGGCGTGCTG
>DXHG01000240.1 GCA_019113455.1 Candidatus Treponema faecavium
ATGATAGCCCATCTGGCGCAGGCGCTTGACACGCCGATACACCGCGTGTTCACTATCGAGGAACTGCAAAAACTGCTGTCGCTGTATAAGGCGACGCATATTTTTACCGGCAGCGATGAATACAGCGCCCATCGTTCCAGCTTTGAGCGGCTTGACTCGGCAATAGAAATCGTTGTCATTGCCGACGCGGCGTTTACGCCGCCGCACTCAAGCCGCGTAAAAACCCTGTATAAGCCGGTGTACTGCCTGCCAATCATAAACAGCCTCAACGCCAAGAACGCAGGAGGAGCGTTCCGCTCCGCAAAGCAGCTGCGTATGCTGTGTCCGGACGTAAAAGTGCTTGTCGTAGATGACGAACCGATGAATCTGATGGTTGCCGAAGGTATTTTTAAGGACTATCAAATGCAGGTTACGCTGGCGGAAAGCGGAATACGCGCTATTGAGCTGTGCGAAAAAGAAGATTTTGACTTGATTTTCCTCGACCACATGATGCCTGAAATGGACGGCGTAGAAACGCTTAAGCGCCTGCACAAAATACATACTGCGTCAAACAAGGCGCTGACGGTTATCGCGTTCACTGCAAACGCCGTCAGCGGCGCGCGCGAAATGTTTTTGCAGGCGGGGTTCAATGAGTTTATTTCAAAACCGATCGATACTATGGAGCTTGAACGCATATTGCGGAAAATGCTTCCCAAGCCGCTGATAACATTTATAGAAGAAAGCCCTGCAGAACCGCAGTACGCTGCTGCCAAAAGCGCGGCGGCGGAATACCGCGCGCCCGCACGCGCACAGCCGGAAACTCACGGAAAGCCGCAGGCGGGTTGGGAGCTTGACAGCATCGGCGTTAATACGCAGGCAGGGCTGCAATACTGCCGCAATGACAGCGCTTTTTATCGGGAGCTGCTGCTGAAATTTGCCGGAAGCCAGGCAGCAAAAGAAGCTGAGCTTACCGCGTTCCTTACAGAAAAGGATTTCGGCGACTACCGCATTCTCGTACATTCACTTAAAAGCACCGCGAAAATGCTTGGCGCCGCATCTCTTTCGGAACTGGCGGCGCGGGCGGAAGAAGCCGCAAAAAACGCCGACGGAGAATATATCAGCGCGCATCACGATGAGCTTGTTTCAGTGTACCGCCGCATAGCGCACGGCATCCGGACGTCGCTCGCTGCGGACAGCGCCGCCGCTGATCAGGACAGCAGCGCGGCATACCCGGGCACGGAAATAACGCAGCATGAGCTGCTTGACAGGCTCACGCTGCTCAGACAGACACTCGATACGTCAGAAGCGGAAAAAGCGCAAGCGATTATTTCCGATTTGTGCGGTTTCGTATACCGCGCTGCAGCCGTCGCTGAACTCATTCAGTATATCAGGCAGGATGCAGACGATTTTGAATTCAGCGCGGCCGCGCGGAAAACAGATGCGCTTATCAAAGACATTACAGAGGAAACGGCATGATCACTCCCAAACGACTGATTCAGGCAATCACCGATCATACGCTCAGCAGGCAGGAGCGGATTTTCCGTCTTTTGATACTGATCGGCATGAGCGGGCTTGCCATCGCCACAATAAGCGGGTTTATAGCCGGAGAGAACCTGATCAATACGCTTCTGACAACTGCGGCGTTTTTCGTGCTGCTTGCGGTTACCTATGTTGCGATTCGCTATCACAAAATACAGTTCGGCGCCGTCTGTGTCGCCATTATCATCGTGTATTTTATTCTGCCCGTTACGTTTCTCACCACCGGCGGCATGGACGGAGGCGCGCCGCTGTGGTTCCTGTTCGGGGTCGTATATGTGTGTCTGGTAGTTGAACGCGGCATAAAATATGTGTTCCTTGCAAGCAGCCTTATTCTGTGCGCAGGGTGCTACTATATCGCATATACGCATCCGGAACTTATCGTTCCGCATTCGCCGCTTATGGCCTATATCGACTCTTTCGGTTCTCTCGTCATCGTGTCAGTGCTTACCTGCGGCATGATCCTGTTTCAGAACAGCATTTATCAGTCAGAGAACGACACCGCACAAAAACAGAAAAAAGAAATAGAAGAACTTAACCGTATTCAAAACACGTTCTTTTCTACGATGAGCCATGAAATCAGAACTCCGATCAATACGATTATCGGTCTTAACGAAATGATTCTCCGCGCGCATGTTTCAGACGAAGTAGCCGCTGACGCCAAGAATATCCAGACCGCAAGCAAAATGCTGCTGGCGCTCATCAACGATATACTTGACATGTCAAAAATCGAAGCGGGCAAAATGGACATTGTACCGGCGCCGTACGACGTCGGCGCGATGCTTTCCGACATAGTCAACATGATATGGATACGGGCAAAGGAAAAAGGGCTCGCGTTTCATATCGACGTCGACCGCAGAATACCGTCGCAGCTTTTCGGCGATGAAGTGCGCATCAAGCAGATCCTGCTCAATATCCTGAACAACGCAGTCAAATATACGGAAGAAGGCTCTATCAGTCTCTCGATTCAGAATGTGCGAACCGAAAACGCAACGGCATATATCTCCTACTCTGTCACGGACACCGGCATCGGCATAAAAAAAGAAAATATTCCCTATTTGTTTACTACATTTAAACGGATAGACGAAGAAAAAAACCGCCACATTGAAGGTACCGGACTCGGGCTTTCTATCGTAAAGCAGCTGGCGGAATTGATGCACGGCGATATAGCGGTCAACAGTGTGTATACCAAAGGCAGCACGTTTGTCGTTACGATTCCGCAGAAAATTATCGGCAGCGATGAAATAGGCGTTTTCAACATTGAAGCGCGCCATGCACTGAACGCGCGCAGGCAGCATCAGAGTTTTGAGGCGCCTGACGCATCGGTGCTGATTGTTGACGACAATGAAACAAACCTCATGGTGGAAGAAAAACTGCTCCGAGATACAAAAATCTCGATTGATGCCGTACTCAGCGCCGGCGAGTGTCTCAAAAAAACGCTGCAAAAGCGATATTCCGTCATCCTGATGGATCACCTGATGCCGGGCATGGACGGCATTGAGTGTCTGCACGCAATCAGAACGCAGAAAGGCGGCCTCAATCAGGATACGCCTGTTGTCGTGCTTACGGCAAACGCGGGCGGAGAAAACAAGGCGCTGTATCACCGCGAAGGCTTTAACGGCTATCTGCTTAAACCCGTCAGCGCAAGCCAACTCGAACGCGAGCTTTTAAAGCACATTCCGCAGGAACTTGTAACGCTTGCCTCGCCTGAAGATTTTACCGGCACTGTTGAGTCTCCTGTCATGACATACAAGAAAAAATTCATGACGATGATTTCAACCGACAGCATATGCGATCTGCCAAAACAGCTTATCGAAAAACACCGTATCGCGGTAATGCCCTATAAAGTTGTTACCGACGGCGGCGAATTCCTCGACGGCATTGAAGCAGAAACAGACGGGCTGCTTGCCTACCTTAAAACAGGAAACAAACAGGCTCATTCGCAGCCGCCTGATGCTGACGATTACAGCGTGTTTTTTGCCGAGCAGCTCACTAAAGCGCAGTATGTTATCCACATCACGATGGCGCAGCGGGTAAGCCGCGGCTATGAAAACGCTCGAGAGGCGGCAAAAATATTCGACAATGTTATCGTGATTGATTCAGAACAGCTGTCAAGCGGCACTGGTTTGCTGGTTTTGCAGGCGGCAGCCCTTGCGGTAAGAGGACTCACGGCGGAAGAAATCGCACGGCAGCTGCGTCAGACACAGCAAAAGATTCAAACCAGTTTTATCGTAGACAATACCGCGTATCTCGCGCGCGCAGGCAGGATGCCGGCTAAACTGCATAAGCTGTGCCGCGCGCTCATGCTGCATCCGGTTATCGTGCTCAGACACAGCGCGATGAAAATCGGCGCGGTAAGAATCGGCACCAGGAATTATGCGTGGAAAAAATACATTGAGGCGGCATTTCGTCATGCAGACAGCATAGACACACGGACGCTTTTTATCACTTACGCGGGCTTAACCGCCGACGACCTTACCGGCATAGAACAAGCCGTGAGCGAAAAAATACGCTTTGAGCGCGTCATATACCAAAAAGCGTCTTCCGCAATTTCGATAAACTGCGGTCCGGGCTCGTTCGGTCTGCTGTTTATGCTGAAATAACGGCACACCGGCAAAACACCCGCTGAACGCGCGTACAAGCACAGAAAAACACCCCGCAAAGATCCGAAAAGAAAAAACGCGCGTGCCAAAGCGCAAAAATATCCGCCCTCACAGCATATGCAGGTCACGGCTTCCAAAACGGCTGTTATGTGATATACTATATGCAGCCGCGGTATTAGAGTATTACCCGTAATGTGCCGATAGTAAAATTATACGGTATAGGAGAAAGCTCATGAATACATATAATGTCGAAGATATTGCAGACAACGCATACTTTACCGATACGGTACTGCTCGACAAAAGTTTTATACTCACAAACGCGGATCTTCCCTTTACCGCTTCTCTGAAACGGCTGCTGCAGGAGTGGCAGTTCACTAAGGTATATTCGCAGGGAATTCCCGGCACGCAGCAGGACACCGGCGCGCAAAGCAAGACCCAAGCAGATTCCGCAGGTGCGGCTGAAGACAGCGATACCGTACAGAGTTTGCAGCAGCAGCGGGAACGTATTCAAAACACATCTCCTGACAACTGCCTGCAAGCCGTGTCATCTCTCTACAACACCTATCTTGTCTATATACGCGACATGTTCAGCCTGTACGCCACGCATGAAAAAATAGACAAAGAGCGGCTGTTCCAGACAGCGAAAGAGCTAGCGCTGTTCATAAAGCAGAATAAAAACATCATATTGCAGATACAGGTGTCCACAAAGGAATGGGACAAAGATTTTCTCGTCATCCATACAATGCGTACCTGTATTTACGCCATCAGCATCGCGCTGCAGCTGCGGCTTCCGTGGGAAAAAGTTATCGAATTATGCGCCGCCTGCCTGCTCCACGAGCTGGGTATGCTCCGCCTGCCGCCGCAGCTCTATCTGGCGGAAAAAGCGCTCACGCCCAAAGAACGCCAGCATATCGCCACGCATCCCATTATCACCTATCAGATATTGAAAAAGGAGAAGTTCCCCGATGTTCTCTGCGTTGCGACGCTTGAACATCATGAAAAAGAAAACGGAACCGGCTATCCGCGTAAAATAATGGGAGAGCACATTTCGCTGTATGCCAAAATTATCGCTGTCGCCTGTGCGTATGAGGCAATTACAACCCCGCGGCCCTACAAGCAGGCACGCAACGGCCATGAGGCGATGGTGGAAATGCTTAAAAACACCGGACATCAATACGATGAAACCGTGATTAAGGCGCTCCTGTTCAGCCTGTCGCTCTATCCTATCGGTTCGTACGCCGTCATGTCGGACGGAACAATCGCGCATATTATCGACGTCAATCCGGACAACCCCAAACTGCCGATTGTCGAGATATTAGGCAAAACCGATTCCGCCGGAAACAGAATAACATACCCGATAAACCAGTCAGGCCCGCAGGTGATCCGCATCCTCACAAAAGACGCGGCAGCTGCTATCTTAAAAAAGCGACAAGCCGCGGCGCAGGCTAAAACCTCAAGCTAAGACACACAGCGTACCGAGCACCGCACAGTTATATTCAAATTGCAGCGGACGTCCCGCGTCTCATTTGACGACGGCAAATTTCTCGCTCGCCGCCGGCAACTGTTCAGGCGCCGCGCCGCACACGGCGGTTATGAAAAGAACGAGCGCTGGGCGCGCACGTCATTCATAAAAGCTTCATCGACAAGCGGCGGGTGCGCCTCAAAAAAGAGTATCTGCTGCAGTTCATCATGCGTCTTTACGCCCCACACGGGCACCACGTTTTCGTACTGACGTAAAAATCCGAACGCAAGCGGTATATTCATCAGCAGCCCGCCGCACAGCGGGCGCATCGCAATAAATCCGACGTCATGCTGCAGGCAGAGCTTTACGATACTGTCCGTCTCTTCAGGCAGGAGCATATGAAACGGAAACTGCAGCGTCTCATAGCAGCCGCTTTCTACCGCCTCCACAGCCGTTTCCATCGATTCTGCGGCAATGCCGATATGCCTGATTTTTCCCTGTTTTTTTGCGTCAAGCAGCACGTCATATACGCCGCCTGCATCCCCCGGAAGCGGCAGCGTCTGCGGGTTTTCAAGCTGATACAGATCGATAACGTCGGTCTGCAAGGCGGCAAGGCTTTCTTCAAGGTCGCGCAGCACGCCGCCCGCACTTGCGGACGCGGTTTTTGTCGCGACAATCACGTTCTGGCGCACGCCGTACAGCGCCGCGCCCAGCAGGCGTTCGCAGTCAGTGTGATTGTGCGCCGTATCAAAAAAATTGACGCCGCTGTCATACGCGGCGCGCACTAACCCTGCCGCATCTTCGGCGCTTCCTGCCTGACACAGGCCCTCGGCGCCGAACGCGGTGCGGCTCACAAGCAGGTCAGACCTGCCCAGCGCTATATATTCCATACCTTAAGAACGGGTATAGTTTTTGATTTCCTGCTGAATACGCCCGGCAAGCTCTGCGCGCGGTACCCGCACCTGCTCCATGGAGTCCCTGAACCGCAGCGTTACCGTGCCGTCTTCTTTGCTGTCATAGTCTATCGTAACACAGAACGGCGTGCCAATTTCATCCTGACGGCGGTAGCGTTTTCCGATAGCGCCAGCCTGATCGTAATCGGTAACAAAGTCTTCTTTTAATTCGTTCTGAATATCTTTTGCCAGCTCTGCAAGCCCGTCTTTTTTCATCAGCGGCAGCACGGCAACTGTAACCGGCGCAATTTTGGGATGAAAATGCAGCACCGTGCGCCAGTCGTCATCATTGCCTTTATCGGAAACCTTTTCTTCTTCATATGCGTCGCACAGGAACATCAGCACATTGCGCGTCAGACCCGCAGACGTTTCTATAATATAGGGAATATAGCGCTCGTTGCCGTTGTCCTGATCGATATACTGCAAATCCTTGCCGGAATACTCGGTATGGCGCGTCAAATCAAAATCGGTGCGGTTGTGAATACCTTCAAGCTCCTGAAAGCCCATGGGGAACTCGTATTCAATATCGTACGCGTCTTTTGCGTAATGCGCGAGCTTTTCGTGGTGATACCAGCGCAGCTTGTTCATATGCACGCCGTATTTCTCATAGAACTTCCAGCGCTCGTTCCGCCAGAACTCAAACCATGTATCGTCTTCGCCCGGGCGCACAAAAAACTGCATTTCCATCTGCTCAAACTCGCACGTGCGGAAAATAAAGTTTTTGGTAACGATTTCGTTGCGGAACGCCTTGCCCACCTGCGCGATGCCGAACGGTATTTTCATGCGGTTCGACTGAATAATGTTCTTGTAATTGACGTAAATGCCCTGCGCTGTTTCCGGGCGCAGGTACACGATGCTCGCGGAATCTTCCGCAGGGCCGATATGCGTTTTGAACATCAGATTAAACGCGCGCGGCTCTGTGAGTTCCCCGCCGCAGTTGGGACATTTGCGCGCGGCAAGCGCCTCCTGATCCATCGTGTCTGCACGAAAACGCATTTTGCAGTCTTTGCAGTCTACGAGCGGATCGGAAAAATTGGCCACATGCCCCGACGCTTCCCACACGCGCGGGTGCATCAGGATAGCGGCGTCAAGCCCGACGATATTATCATGCAGCTGCGTCATTTCACGCCACCACGCGTTTTGTATGTTCTTTTTTAGTTCCACGCCGAGCGGGCCGTAATCCCATGCGCCTGCCTGACCGCCGTATATCTCGGAAGACTGAAAAACAAAACCCCGTCTCTTGCACAGACTGACAATCTTTTCCATTGAAATCTCGTGATTCTGCTCCATAGCTGTTACCTCACCGTGAAAAAAAGGTTGTTACATATATCTGACGTATCATTTTGATAATCTTACAGCAATACAGCGCGTATCAAAATAACCGGCTATTACCATAACATAAAGCGATATATATGTACAGAGTCTGCAAAACATATGATTCTGCACATTTTTGAAGTATCGCCGCAGAGATGACATTGAGGAGGAATATATGCCGCGCCAATATAATAGAAAGTTTCTCGCAGCGATGTCAGCCGCGCTGCTCATGTGTCTCGTGCTTGACGGCTGCACCAGCACGAGCGCCGCCCGCCGGCAGAACACCTCGCTTGCCGGAGACTGGCTCTTTGTGTCGCTTATACAGACTGACGCAGCAGAACCCGCCCCTGAGGGAACGCTTATCACGCTCAACATTACTCCATTCGGCGGGCAGCAGGCGGTATTCCGTGCGACGGGATTCTCAGGGGTCAACAACTATGCTGCTACTATCACGATTACGCGGGGCACTGCCATACAAATGGGCACGCCCGCGATTACGATGGCCTCAAACGACGACACAAACGCTGCGTTTGAAAACACCTATCTCGCCATGCTCGCGCAGATGCAGCGGTATGCAGTCGACGTGCATAACGGGGAGCCCAGGCTTGTACTTACAGACAGCGGCGGAAACTTTTCCATGCAGTTTACCCGCGATATATTCAGCAATACGCAGTGGAAACTCGACGCATACATGACCGATAACCGCGGCATACAGTCTGTTGATGCCAGAAGCGAAAACGCTCCTTCCATATCGTTCAATCCGGGCGGACGGCTTACCGGCTTTTCAGGCGTCAACAGGATTTCCGCGCAGTACCGCATGAACACCGCGAACCGCACACTCTCCATTTCGCAGCCGGCGGCAACGCGGATAGCGCCGCCCGATGAAAAAGCTGCGGACATAGAAGCGCACCTGCTCGCGGCGCTGCCGCAGACGCAGAGCTATCAGATACGCAATGATTCGCTTACGTTTCTCAACGGCGACGGCCACATATTATTGACTTTTACCCGCAACTGATATACAAACGATAACAGATTTTCATATATCATTTACTACAATTAAACGGATTACGCATCATGGCAGAATTATTGGCACCGGCAGGAAACATAGAAGCGCTTGACGCCGCCATCGGTGAAGGAGCCGACGCGGTCTATCTCGGACTCAAAAGCTTTAACGCGCGGCTGCGCTCGGCAAACTTCGCATGGAATCAGTTTGAGGCGGCGGTGCAGTCGCTGCACCGCATGGGGAAAAAAATATTCGTAACGGTAAACACCGTTATAGAGGAACGTGAAACGGAACGGCTATACCGCTTTCTTGCCTATCTTGACGCGGTAGGGCCGGACGGCCTTATTGTACAGGATTTCGGCGTTGTCCGCATGGTGCAGGAGTTTTTCCCGCGGCTGCGGCTGCACGCTTCTACGCAGATGAACACCGCGTCGCTGCGCGCAGTCAACCTGCTTGGCAAACAGGGCATAAAGCGCGTCGTGCTGGCGCGCGAGCTTGGCCTTGAAGAAATAAAACGCATACGGGCAAACACAACCGCAGAGCTTGAAGTCTTTGTGCACGGGGCGCTGTGCGTGAGCGAGTCCGGCCTCTGTCTGTTTTCAAGCTATCTCGGAGGCAAATCAGCAAACCGCGGCATGTGCACGCAGGCGTGCCGCCGCTTTTACACGGCGGATGAAGAAAGCGGCGTCGAGCCCGGATACTATTTTTCTCCCTGCGACTTACAGCTTATCGATAAGATTCCCGAACTGGTAACAGCCGGCGTCGACTCATTTAAGATAGAAGGACGCATGAAAAGCGCCGAGTACGTCGGTGCGGTAACGGCAGCATACCGCTACATGCTCGACAACTGGCAGCATGACCGCAAGGCGGCGCTCGCCGCGACAAAACGCATACTTTCAACCGATTTTGCCCGCAGCAAAACGACGTTCTGGTACGGCTTTGATTCGCCGGACGACGCGCAGCGGGGCACCGTTGAAGGCAGCGAACAGATCGCCGAACGGATACTCAATCCGGCGCAGGCAGGCGGAACGGGCATTTATCTGGGAAAAATCGAACGGACTCGCAGCGCAAAAAACGGCCTGGTCTTTGCCCTGCTTTCCGGCAAAAACTACGAACCTGACCCCGGCGATTCGATACGCCTGCACCGCAAAGACGATTCTGGCCGCGAAAGCCACAAGGTGCGCTTTACTGAGGAATCGGAACACGGCAGATGGATAGACATACCGTCAGGCTTTTCTGTCGGGGATGAAGTATATCTGCTTCAAACAAAATCGATGTCAAAACGCTACCGGCACGTGCTGCCGCAGGATCTGTCGTCATTCAGAAGGCAGCCCGGCGCAAGGGAACTGCCTGTGCTTGATCTGACGCCGCTGCACAAACACACGCTTGAACACTTTCCCGCAGGCCTCTATATTCAGGTGTCCACCGTGGCAGACCTGTTTACGGCGCAGAGCAGCCAGCCGGTGCGCATTATACTCGAACTCAACGCAGAAACGGAACAGGATCTGCTCGTGCGCCAGGTGCAGCTCCCCGTCTCCAAAAAACAGATTATCATTTCCCTTGATCCGTACTGCAGCCAGCCGACAGAAGATCATCTGGCGGATGTGCTTCCGATGCTCATAGAATCGGGATTCAAAGTATTTATTGTAAATAATATGGCGCATATCGCGCTTTTAAAAGGAAGCGGCGCGCACTGCATCGCAGGCCCGTACCTGTATACGTTTAACCGCTGGGCAGTCTCGCTGCTTGAAAATCAGAACATAGACGCGTTTGCAGCGCCGCTTGAAAACTCGCGCCAGAACCTTGAGGCAGCGTTTGAAGAAAAACAGCGCGCAAGAGTGCTTGTTACGCTCTTTGCCTACCCCGCTCTGTTCCGCATGAGGTTTAAGCTGCCGCAAAAATACCGCTTTACCTTATTTTCGGACAAGCAGGACACAGTGTTCAAGGCATTGTCCACGACAAACGGTTCATTTGTCATACCGGACAAACCGTTTTCGATTATCGACAAAGAGCCGTTTATCAGAGCCGCAGGCTTTTCCCGCTTTCTGCTTGATTTCTCAAAAGTTTCCCTGCAAAAAAACCAGCTCAAACAGATACTGAACGCGCTGCACAAACATATTCCGCTGTCAGACACAACGCGCTTTAACTGGAAAGACGGTTTTTACACGGCGGAGCAGCAGGACGCTCACCGGCAGCCAGCGCCGCCAGCCGCAGCTGCGGCCGGGAAACAGCCGCGGCGCGCCGCGAACAAGCGGCAGCGCGCCGCCCCGCCGCAGTCCGGCAAAACGGAGCGCCGCGCCGGCCGCAGCGAGCGCAGAAAGCGGTAACACCCGCGGCGGCCGGTCTGTGCATATGCGCGCCGGCTAAAACACCGGAGCAGGCTGCGTTTCCTGGTATGCCGCAGCAGCGCCTTCTGCAACGTCTGCAAGCTCCGCCTGCTCGCGCCGCGCCTCTGACGCGTTCTGTCCCGCCGTGCGCGTAAACCGCGGTTTCAGTTCAATATGTTCGGCAACGATTTTAACGCGGGAATACGGCCTGCCGTCAGGATTCCGCCAGCGATCCTGCTTGAGCCTGCCGACCACGCGCAAGCCGCGCCCCTTATCGCATGAAGCCATGCACTTCTCAGCAAGAGTGCTCCATGCTTCCACGTCAAAAAAAGACACATCCTGCACAAACGTTCCGTCAGCTCCCGGATACCAGCGGTTAACCGCGATTGATACAACGCATACGGGAATCCCTTTGGGAGAATAACGCAGATTCGGCGCGCGCACGACATTTCCCTCGATAAGAATTGAATTGAGATTGTTCATACAAAACACTCCTGCAAATAGATTTCAGCCAGGGAATACACATTGTTTCCCCGCATACTTTCTATATAGACAGAAGTTATTCTTTTCGTACGCTTTTCTGATAAAAAACAACGCAGATTTACAAATTTTTCACTAATTTCACGATATAGAGCTCAATATACATGCTCAGCTGGTCGTGATCGCGGATTTTCTGCATACCAGGCGTTTTTACGAGCGTCTCCGCAAGCTCATGCACGCGGTCGCGCGTAAAATGAGACGCAGGCAGCGTTCTCAGCACGCGGCGCATATAATCGCGGATAAAGGAATTAACGTCTTCCGTCAAATTATCGCTTATATCGCGGTTAATCAGCTTATTCCACTGGCTCAAATACGCGGCAAGCTCGCGGTCAAGCGAAGAATTGGCCGGCACAAGCTGTTCTTCAAGAGCAGCGGCGGCGCGCTTAAAATCAAGGCGCCGCGCCGTTTTATTGTCAACAACCGGCATAAGATCATCGGCCTGCTGATAGGGAACAACTTTTTTTTCTTTTTTTGCAGCTTTTTTGCTTTCGCGCCTGGAATGATGCAGAAAAAAACCGACAATGGACGACAAAAACGGAATCGTATACCAGAACGGCAAAAGAATACGCGCGTCAGTCAGCAATTCCTGCCGCGACAGCATCAGCAGATCGCTGTACGGGAGCAGCTCGCCATGATAGAACAGATTGAGCCGCGCAGCTCCCGGCATCTGCGACTCCTGCGTCTCGTTATTGACAATCGCAAGAAAACTTGCGTGCAGCAGCGCGTACAGCACAGGGCTTGTTGACTTCAATACTTCGCTTAATTTCTTTTCAAACACCTGCTGATCACTCATTTCAGGCAGCGTGTCAAAGTTCTTGAGCGCCTTAAACCATTCCTGCGTAACCGTATGCCGGATTGTATCGTGCGCGTCGCTGCACAGCCTGAGCACCAGAGACACAACGCGCTGCTTGCTGATATAGTAGTGCTTATCAGGCTCTACCTTGAACGTCAGCACTTCAGGCAGCTCTCCGGCGCGCGCCGTTGTCGTAATGTCTTCAAGATACTCGTTTAAGTCAGCCTGCGTGTACTGACCCAACAGCGGAATACCGCGCGAATCAGTAAAGCGCGTTATGTCGTCATACGTAAAATAATACGGCGGCTTTGCAAGCAGCTGAGACAGGTTTTTAAGCGCAACGGAACGCTGATACTCCTGCTGCGCCTTGTTTCGGTAATAATTCGACGCGACTTCGATAATATGCACTGACTGCAAAAGCGCGATGTCCTCGGCAGTAAAGTCTGTTACCTTTTCGTAATCCTGTCTGATGTAAAAACACAGCTGGCTCCAGAAATAATACGAGTCGTTTGAGTTTTTCATGACTTCAAGCGCGTCGTCGGGATTATCGACAAAATGCGTGAACGAGTTCTTAACCGATATTTCTTTGCCGGGATTTGAAATCACGAGCTTTTTGAGGAAATAATCGTGAAATTCGTCCTTATTGAGCATCAGGCGCACTTTTTTAAGCGCAAGCGTTACGAGCCGCTGCGCCGACACGCTTGAAGGCAAAAGGATAACGGCAAGATCATTTGAGAATGTAATGCCGTAGAGCTTTTGGCTTGAAAGATCTTCTTCGTCAAGCAGCGACACTAAAAGTTCGGTGCACGAACGCATTTCAAGAATCTTTTCGGCGGGTATTTTCCGCGGCAGGTCGGCGGCTACCGGAAACGGCATTTTGCTGCCTGACGCTTCTATTTCTTTATAGCGCGCAGCGTATTTATCGATTAAAAAACCGATAACCACGATCGTGCGCGATTCCGCCGTAGGAGAAACAATACATATCTGCCTGCTGTCAGTCAGTTTTGCAAGCTCATCGCGCAGCTGTTCCGCGGTATTCGATATATATTTCTCAAGCTCAGGCTGAGCCTCGCAATGGTACTGCGCATACCGCCGGATATATTCAACAAATTCATGATAATTTACTAACGCACTATTTTGTTTTGACGCAAAGAATTTTAATAATACAGCTATATCGGTCGTGACTGCCATTCCTGCATTATATCAGAACATACGGCTTTCCACAACAATAAATTGACCGCCCCGGGCGGCGCGCGGCATTGCAGCAGTGCAGACGCTACACCCGCTGTCAGGCAATTTGCCGGCGGCAAAAAATTTCCCGTTTAAAACATAACAATTTGCCGATGGCTGATTTTACATTTGCCGATGGCAAAATTTTATTTTGCCATTTATCAGACATGAATTTTGCCGATGGCCGGCGGCGCACTTGCCGATTGCAAATTTTCAGTTTGCCGTCGGCAAAGTAAAAGTTTGCCATCGGCAAGTGTCTCGCTGGCCGACGGCAAAATTCTTACCGGATAAACGGCAAATATAAATTTTGCCAACGGCAAATTTTTTATTTGCCACCGGCAAAATAAAATTTAGCCACCGGCAAATTTTTCAGTTTGCCATCAAGATGTGCCGCAGCGCTGAAAGAAAAGCAAATTACAGAAAATAAGAAAAAAACGCCCGCGCACATAGCGCAAAAACACCCGAATCCCGCTTCTCTTCTCTTTTCCGCTCTTTTCTTATATACTACAGCGCATGGGTATGATAGAAAAACTGGAAGAACTTTCCAAACGATTTGCCGAAGTAAATACCATCATTCAGGATCCCCAACTGGTAAAAGATCCCAAACGGTACAAAGACACGATGCGTGAGCACGCGCATTTGAGCGCAGTCATGGAAGCATACGCGGAATATAACACCATTGTTCAGGGCATAGACGACGCGCAGCACCTGATCACAGAAGAAGACGATCACGATATGAAAGAAATGGCGCGCGAGGAATTAAAGGAACTTGAAAGCCGCAAGCCCGCAATGGAAGAGAAACTCAAATTTCTGCTTATTCCGCCTGACCCGCTTGAAGAAAAAAACATCATCATGGAAATCCGCGGCGGCACCGGCGGCGACGAAGCGTCGCTGTTCGCGGCAGATTTATTCCGCATGTACACGCGCTACGCCGAAACGAAAGGCTGGAAGTATGAAATCATGGACATGAGCGAAACAGAAGTCGGCGGCTACAAGGAAATATCGTTTTCGCTCAGCGGCAAAAACGTGTACGGGCATCTGCGCTGGGAAGGCGGCGTGCA
>DXHG01000241.1 GCA_019113455.1 Candidatus Treponema faecavium
AAAGAAAACAAGCCCGCGTGCAAACGCAAAAATCGAACCGCAGGGACCTGCAAAGAAAAATAAGCCGCGCGTGTATACGCAGAAAACCACCCCGCAGTGAACTGCAAAGAAAACCGCGCGCGTGCAACGGAACCGCCGCCTGCCCCGGGGCGGCAAGCCCCAAAGAATTGCACAACGCGCGCAGATTTGCTATGATAACAGCGCAACACATCCAACTGGGAGGCACCATGTCCACACCTTTGCAGACATATCTGTCTGACACCGCTCCTGAAAACGTTAACCCCGCGTTCGTTTCGTATATCGCCGCACTGCAGCAGGTTGCCCAAACCGCGCCCGAGATCGCCGCATCAGTCGTCAAAGAACTTGCCGCGCAGCGTTCGCACCTCAAGCTCATCGCAAGCGAAAACTACTGTTCGCTTGCCGTGCAGGCTGCTATGGGGAACCTGCTCACCGACAAATATGCGGAAGGCTACCCCGCGCACCGCTATTACGGCGGCTGCAATAATATAGACGATGTAGAAACTGCCGCCGCAGAAGAGGCAAAGGCGCTCTTTGGCGCACAGCACGCATACGTGCAGCCCCATTCCGGTGCCGACGCAAATCTCGTTGCGTACTGGGCTATTCTTTCTGCCAAAGTGGAAGCGTCCGTTCTTGCCGAACTCGGCGAGACAAACTTGAGCAAGCTCACCGACGAACAGTGGGAATCGCTTCGCCAAAAGCTCGGAAACCAGCGGCTCATGGGGCTTGATTATTATTCCGGCGGACATCTCACGCACGGCTACCGGCAGAACGTGTCGGCGCGTATGTTTGTCAGCCGCTCCTACACCGTAAACCGCGAGACGGGGCTGCTTGACTATGACGAAATAGAAAAACAGGCGCTTGAATTTAAGCCGCTTATCCTGCTTGCCGGCTACAGCGCGTATCCGCGCGCCATCAATTTCCGCCGCTTCCGTGAGATTGCAGACAAATGCGGCGCCGTGCTCATGGTGGATATGGCGCATTTTGCGGGTCTTGTTGCGGGAAAAGTATTCACCGGCGATGAAGACCCCGTCAAATGGGCAGATGTCGTTACGACGACAACACACAAAACGCTCCGCGGGCCGCGCGGCGCGATTATCCTCTGCCGCAGCGAATTTGCCGAATACGTGAACAAGGGCTGTCCGCTCGTACTCGGCGGACCGCTCGCGCATGTTATGGCGGCAAAAGCTGTCGCGTTTAAGGAAGCACGCACGCAGGGGTATCAGGACTACGCGCACCGCATGCAGGCAAACGCGCGCGCGCTTGCCGCCGAGTGTCAGGCGCTCGGGCTCAAGCTGCAGACGGGCGGCACGGATAATCATCTGATGCTTATTGATATAGCCGCAACGCACGGGCTTACCGGCAGGCAGGGAGAAGCTGCGATGTTTGAATGCGGCATCACGTTAAACCGCAACAGCCTGCCGTTTGACCCGAACGGCGCATGGTGGACAAGCGGTCTGCGCGTTGGCACACCGGCGGTTACGACGCTCGGCATGGGAGCCGCCGAAATGAAAGAGATTGCGGCTATTATCAAACTCGTGCTTGACGGCACCAAACCCGCGCTCACTGACAAAGGCACGCCCGCGCGCGGCAAGATTGTTATCGACGAAAACGTCAAGGCGCAGGCAAAAGAACGCGTTTCTGCGCTGCTCGGCCGCTTTGTGCTCTATCCGGAACTTGACCTCGGCTTCCTCACCAGGCACTTTGCACAATAGCGCAGAAAGGCGCGCATAAAAAAAACTTCCGGCTCACAGCTGGAAGTTTTTTTTTATCTTGTGCAGCGGTTACTCGCCTTCATATGCGATAAGCGTCGTTACCGGAAGCGGCGAAAGCACCTGTTCGTACTGCAAAAACGGCAGGCCGATAACGCCCGCATACCCGATAACTTCGGCGCCGCCCTGCTCAAGCACGGTGCGGGCGGCTTTCAGCGTACCGCCGGTCGCAATCAGGTCGTCAATCACGAGCACGCGCTGGCCGCACGTAATATCGTCGCAGTGAACTTCTATTTCAGCCGTGCCGTACTCAAGCGCATACGAGCACGAAAGCGTTTTTCCCGGCAGCTTGCCCTTTTTGCGGATAAGAATCAGCGGAATGCCGAGCTTTTCGGCAACAGGAGCCGCAAACACAAAACCGCGCGACTCAATACCGGCAATAGCGTCTATCTCGTCCCTGCGGCACACGGCGCACAGTTCATCTACACAGTAGCGAAATACATCAGGCGCAACGAGCACGCCGGTAATATCGTAAAATAAAACCCCGGGTTTAGGAAAATCGGGAATACGGCGGATAGCTTTATCAAGCAGTTCAGGAGAGCTCATAGCAGTATACTAATACACCGCATATGCCCTGTCAAGGCAAAAAAAAGCCGGCCTCAAGCCGGCAGTTACGGTTTTAACAGCGGTCTCTCACTGGATGCTGTAAAACCGGTCTCGTTTTCCCGCACTGCGGGTAGTAAAAATCAGTCGCACGCCCCAACAGGGACATACATTTCCGGCGGATTTTCCATACGCCTCCCTCCCTGTGTCGCTGTCATTGTTCCATACGGAACGACTTCAACCTTTTTACTTATATGATTATCATAGCACACTTTTCAGGGAATGCAAGCATTTTTTTTATTTTTTTTCAATAAAAAGGCGCATACCGCAGCAGCAGTCTTTTCTCCATCGAGCGCCGACGACACGATGCCGCCGGCATAGCCCGCCCCTTCCCCGCACGGAAACAGGCGCGGCATATCGGGGCTTTCGCGCGTCTGTGCGTCACGCCGCACGCGCACGGGAGAAGACGTGCGCGTTTCCGCGGCGATAAGCACGGCTTCGTCCGTG
>DXHG01000242.1 GCA_019113455.1 Candidatus Treponema faecavium
ATCATGCGCAAACTGCTCGTACGCCGCCGTCTCTTTTTCTGCCGCGCGCGCCGCCGCTTCCTCAAACAGCGCGCGGTTCTGTGCCTCTATCTCTGCCGCGCGTTCGGCAAGTTTATCCTGCAAGCCTGACAGTATTGCGCTGTTGCCCGCCGCTTCCGCGGCAAGTCGCTGCGCCATCTCGGCACTTTGCCTGAGCGTCTGATCAAGCGATGTTTCCATTTCATCCAGATGCACAGACACCGTGTGCTGCAGCTCGCCGATACGGGTTTCGGCATCTTCATTGATGGACGACACCCGCAGTTCAACCGTTTCACGCATATCGGTCAGCCGCGTATTGAATTCCAGCTGCCAGCCGGCAATCGCATCCTGCGTTTGTCTGCCGACCGTGTCATACAGCGCATGTTCTTTTGCATCGATATCAGCGGATACCTGTTCAAACTGCGCGTTGATGCGGTTCTGCAGTTCCTGCACACGCAGTTCCGCCTGTGCATCAATACCGGCAAGCACGCTGCTGTTATCTGACACGCCGTCCGCAAGTTTCTTTACCGTAGCTTCCTGCTCGTCAAGCAGCGTGCCGAGCGTCTGCCGCAGCACGTCCATACGGGAATGCATTTCCGCCTGCATATCGGAAATACGCGCAGCCGCTTTGGCATTCATGTCTGACACGCTCTCCGAGGTGCTTTGTTCGGCGTCAGACACCGCGGTATCGCACATATTCCGCAGAGCCGTTATCCGCTCCATTATATCGGCGCGGTACGCATCGAGCATATCCTGCGCCGTGCCGTTAAACTCAGCAAATACGCTCCGTTCCCGTTCCGCGATATCGCGGGCAAGCGAATCATACAAATCACGGCTTTTTTCAGCGACAGCGTCGGCGCGCTGCTGTATCGTGTCTTGTATATGGGCAAGCGCGTCGCTGTTTTCGGCAGTTGTTCCGGCAAGCTGACGCGCCGTCTCTGCTATTTCCGCCGTTATATCTGTCAGTTCCTGGCGCATATGCGCAATGCGTTCGTCAATCTGCGCCTTAAACGTGTTGAGCATATCAAACGACGTATTCGAGAAATCGGCATACGCCGTCTGCTGCTTGTTTTCCACTTCGGAAACAGCCTCGCGGAAGATACCGTCCATCAGCTGCTCCAGTTCCTGCGCGCGCTGCGTAATCCTGTCCTGCATCGCAGAAAGGATCTCAGTATTGCCGCCCGTCTCCGCAGTTAATTTGCGCGCCGTCTCCTCCGCCTGCGCCAGCGCATCTTCAAACGACGCGCGCATCGCCTCAATCCGCGAAGCAGCATCGTTCTGCACCTCAGACAGCTGTGCAAAAACCGTATCCTGCACGGCAGCGGACGCGCGTTCCATATCAGACTGTATCTGTGCAGTCATATCGGCGTTTTCCGTTCTCACAGCTTCAAGACGTTCCTGCATCGTCCGCTGCAGTTCGCCAAGCGCATCACTGTGCTGTTCCTCAAGCTCCGCATAGGCAGCGCGTTCTTTTTCAGACAGCTCTCCTGATATATCAGAAAACAGCTGCTGTATGCTGTCATGCAGCGTGCCGGCGCGGTTTTTTGCATTTTCTTCTATATTACTAAGCGTCTGCCGGTTATACTCGGACTGAGCGCTGATTGTCTCTGACAGCTGCTCCGCCTCCGCAAGCGACGTTTCCAGCGACTGCCTGACCTGCTCGGAGCGCTGCGACAGCGCCGTCTGAAGACCTGCGAATTCGTCCCGCACCGTCTGTTCAAACGTCCGCAAACGGTCTTCCGTTTCGTCCTTCACCGCCGACATATCATCTGAAAACTGCGCTTTCCAGGCGGCAATCGTGTCGTTTGAAAGTGCAAGCAGCGCATCATGCGCCGACTTATGCTCTGCAGTGATTTTATCCGACAGCTGCGAAAGCTGCTCCGCGCTCAGCTGCTCGAGCGCGCTGAGCCTGCCCGCAAGTTCCGTTTCCATATCAGACAAGCGCGCGGTATTCTGCTGCGTACTTACCGAAAGCGCCTGCGCAGTTGATTCCGTGCCGTCAAGCGCCTTTTCAAGCGTCTGCTTTACCGCGTCAAGCCGCGCTGACGCCGCAGTCTGTACGCTTGAAAGCTGCGTTGTTACATCCGCCTGCAAATCTTTTATGCTCTCTGCCGTTGACGACACCGCCTGCGAAAGCTGGCGGCTGCAGTCTTCCCTGATCTGGTTCAGCCGCTCATCAAGCACCCGCCGGTATTCTTCAAGATTCTCAGAAGAAGCCGCGGAAAGCCGCTCGTATGTTTCAGATTCGCGCGTCTTTACTTTATCATAGACGGACTCAAAAATATCATCGGCCTGCGCTTTTATTTCGGCAACACGGCGCGCAATTTCTTTTTGCAGCACTTCAAGACGGCTGCTGTTGCCGCCGACATCATTGTCTAAAAGTTCTATCGTGCGTTTTGTTTCTTCAAGCTGCTGCTCAAGCTGCCCCGACATGCCGGAAAGCCGTTCCTCCGCGTCAAGCCGCGCCGCTTCAATCCTGTCAGAAACAGCCTGCAGCGCAGCGGCAATACGCTGTTCCGCGTCAGCATCCGCGTCTGACAGCCTTGACGACAATTCGCTTTGCAGCGATTCGATGTGCCGGTTAAGCTGATCCCGGAATTGCGAAAGATTGCCCGCGGACATATCGTTAAACTGCGCGTATGACTGTTTTTCTTTCGCGTCAAAATCGGCAATCGCCTGCGCAAACGCTTCTTCGGCGCGCTGCTGCAGCTGAGCGGCGCGTTCTTCAAGCCTATCCTGAATACCGGCAAGAATATCGCTGTTATCGCTTGTTTCTTTTGCCAGCTGCTGCGAAACCGCCTCTGACGAGATTACCGCCTGCTCAAGAGACGCCTGCACCGTATCCATACGGGAACTTAAATCAGCATGAACAGAATCAACCTTGCCCGTAATCATCTGCGAAATATCAGCCAGACGTGCGTCAACGTTTTCTTTAAGCTGCGAAAGGAACAGCTCCGACTCGCCGCTGATTTCATCTCCGCGGTTCCGGGAATCGGCAACCGCTTTATCAAGCGACGACTGCAATTCATCCATATGCGTGCTGATAGAAAGCTGCAAGTCCTTTATCCTGCGTTCGGCGTCTTCTGCGACCGCCGTTATGCGCGACACGGAAGAATCGCTGAGTTCCGACAGCCGTGCATCAAGCGCCGCGATTGCCTGCTCGCGGTTTGCAGCCGATTCTGCGGCAAACTGGTTATACGCGTCTTTTTCCTGCTCGCTTATTTCAGCGGAAAGCTGTTCAAACAGCTGCGCGTACCGTGCTTCAATATCGGCTGACTGCCGCTGCACGCGCTCCCCTATATCGGAGAGCGCCGTTCTGCACGACGCTATTTCCGTGTCAAGCTGCGAGGCAAGCTCACGGTTGTCGGTAAGCGCGCTTTCAATATGATCCTGCAGATCTGTCAGATCAGACTCGACAGAACGGTGTATCTTTTCGATATGCTCAAACATATCAGCCTGCAGCGCGTCGCCTTTCTGTTCTACAACGGCACGGCAGTCATCAAGGCGCCGCTCGCCGTCAGCAGCGAGCTTGTCAAACGCCTGCTGCTGCAGCGCAAGCGCTCGGTCAGACGCCTCGTCATAGGCGGCGCTGATGCGGCGGTCTGTATCGGCAAGCATCGTATCCGCCCTGCGCTGCGCTTCCGCGATAACGCCTTCCAGCCGGTCTTTTTCTTCCGTAAACTGCGCAAGCAGCGCCGTGCCCAAATTCTTCAGCTGCTCCGCGTTCGTCTTTGAAAACTCTCCTGCAACTTCATTGATCTTTGCCTCAAGAACCGAGACGCTCTGCTTCTGCGCCGCAACTTTTTTTGTTACCTGATCGATAATCTCCGACTCTTTGCGCAGCCGTTCCAAATTCTGCTCAAGACGCGACGTCATGTCAAACACCTGCTGCGCGTTCTCCTGATATGCGGACAGCCTTGATTCAATATCGTTCATCATCTGAAACCGCGCATCAAGCGTCTTGCTGCGCTCCGCAAAATCCTCATACTGCTTTTCAAGGCGCTTGACAACGGCAACGGATTTATCGGTATTCGCCTCCGTGATAACAGACGCGTTTTTGAGTTTTTCCTGCTGCTGATTGAAATACGCGTCAAAATCATTCCTGACACGGTCGGTATATTTTTTTACTTTCTCAAGAGAACTGCTGCTCTTGTCGGCATGACGCAGCAGCAGCATAAACGACACAGACACCAGAACGGAAATAATAACGGCAACTATATCAAACATATTTTCCACCCAAATACGAATATTCTATTTACTGAAGAACCATATAAAAAGAATGTCCCCCGCATTCTTCTGCCCGTTTGCAGTTACTGTAACACAATTTTTTGTAATTGGCGATAGTTGCTGAACACGATGTCCGCTTCTGCCGGACGCCGGCGGAACAGCAGCCGAAATATGGGTATAATATACGCGGTTTTCATGCCCGCCCGCCGCGCGCCCTGTATATCGGAAATCACGCTGTTGCCCACATACAGGACTGATTCCGGCGGCACGTCAAGCGCTTTTGCAAGCAGGCCAAACGTGTATTTTGACGGTTTGAGCGCGCCGAGCTGCTCAGAACCGAGCACCGCATCGCAGAGCGCCGCGGCGCCCCACACTGAGCCTTTCTGCTCAGGAGGAAAATCAGACAGGATCGCGAGCTTGAGCCCCGCCGCCTTAAAGACCTGAAACGTTTCGACCATGTGCCGGTACGGGCGCACCTTTGCAAAAAACGGCTTGAGCCCTGTATAAACCTTGTCCGCTATATGGCGGTGTGCATCTGCTACCGATATGTGCATTTCTTCCGCAAGCAGCCGCGCCTGATATTCATAAAAATCCGCGAGCGGCGCAGTCCGGTGCAGAATATGGCGCACGCGGTTGTATTTGAGAAAGAAAAAAAGGTTTTTTATAAAATACGGTATCATCCGTATATACAGCTGCCAGGACGGATACAGTGTACCGTCTACATCGAACGCGACAGCCTGAATAGATTTCCACACAGTATAGTTATACTATAGAAGCGCGCATAGTGGCAACTGCCGGAAAACAGGGCATCAGCGTTTACTCTGCGCGCTGCACGTACGGTATTAGATTCGCAGTTCATTGCGGGAAGTTTCTGCGCCTGCACGCACGGCCTGTTTCTTTGTTATTCTCTGTAATGTGTTTTCTGGGGACGGGGCACATCTGCTTCAGAGGCGTTGTCCTCCTCCCTCCCCAAGCCCCGCTCTCCTCTCCAGCACTGGAACTTGCCGCAGTACGGCAAACCGTAAGCACACAGCCGCAAATTTGAGGCTGTATAACAAACTGAAAATTTGCCGGTGGCTAAATTTTATTTTGCCGGTGGCAAACAAAAAATTTGCCGATGGCAAAATTTTAGTTTGCCGTTTATCCGGTACGAATTTTGCCGACGGCCAGCGAGACACTTGCCGTCGGCAAAATTTTCATTTGCCGACGGCAAACTACAAATTTGCAATCGGCAAGTGCGCCGCTGGCCAGCGGCAAAATGTATGTCTGATAAATGGCAAATGTAAAATTAGCCATCGGCAAATTTTTATTTTTTAAACGGGAAATCTTTTGGCTCTTCACGGTTTGGTACGGGATTATCATCTGACAGACGTTCCTTTCGGATAAGCAGCATCTACCATGCGCGCGTAACCTGTGCATACCGTCCCTGCTCCTTTTTGCTGTCAGCTTTCGGACACTGCTCCTGTTTCAGCTGTCTGACAAGCGCTTTATGTCTCTTCGCCTCCTCAAGCCGTACCTGCTCCCAGAACATCTTTGCCGAACTGAGCCTGCAGGCGGTACCTGTCATACACGCTGTTAACCGGGGACAGGCGCTCACGTATCAGTACATTGCAGGTTTAAAAACAGTCTTCGGGTGATTTCAGCAGCCGCAAAAACGATCTGCCGTATTTTTCGATAAATACCGTATGCGTCTTTGTCATCTCTTCTTTAAATGACGCAGTATCAACATCAGTGATGATTTCCATTCCCTCGCTTCGGAGCGCGTCAAGCAGCGTTTTCGTTTCGGTGTCGTTGATCGCAAACACCGCCTGCTGCGCGTCATGCGCCGCCTGCGCCACCGCCTGCCGTTCTTCTCCGGTCAGCAAATTCCATGTCTGCACCGAACACGAAAACAGCTGCGGCGTATACACATGGTTCGTGATTGACAGATACGGCTGCACCTCGTACAGCCGCTGCGTGTAAATCTCGCTCAGCGGATTTTCCTGTCCTTTGATCTGCCCCGATTCAAGCGCGCCGTACAGTGCGGAAATATCCATGGGCGCGGGCACGGCTCCGGCGTACTCCCACGCAAGTATCTGAAACGGCGCGGGAAGACAGCGAATTTTCAGATTGCGCACATCAGACGCACGGCGGATCGGTTTTACGCTGCTTGTCAGCTGACGGAATCCAATTTCCCAGAACGAGAGCGCCTGTATGCCGGATGGCTTAAGCTGTTTCTGTATCCGGTCAAACGAAGCGCCGCTCAGCGCTGAGCGCGCCTGTTCAAGCGAATCGAATAAATACGGCAGCTCATACGCCTGTATTTCCGCGGCAAGTTCCGCATAGTATGAATCGCCGCACACACAGAAATCAACGGCGCCGTACATCATGTCTGTTACCAGTTCCGACGGGCTGCCGAGTTCAGAGCCATAAAATATCTCAATTTTGACGGCGCCGCCGGTATACTCGCTGACTTTTTGGGCAAACACTTCCATACCGCGTCCGGCAGGGCTTTCGGCGCTCATGCCGCCCGTGGCGGCACGGAATATGCGGACGCTGTTTTCTGCATCCTGTTTTCTGCTGCACGACGATACTGTCAGCAGCACGCCCAGCGCGGCAAGCAGCAGCATGAACGCAGCGCCGCCAAAATACGGCGCATAACTTTGCTTCACAACAGACACCTCTCGCACGTATCATACGACAGATTGCTGAACGCCGCAACAGGCTATTTTAACACACAAATAATTCTTTTATGCGGGAGACTGGATACAGGAGAGAATGTACTGTAACATAGAAGAAAAACTCAAAGTGCTCATGCCGTACCGGCAGTTATACCATTAAAACAATCAGGAGCGTATGGAACACTGAAAGCGCATAAGGCGCGTGAATGGATAGTCATGAACCTTACCAAGGGCGAAAACGTATTTGACACTCCGTTTAAGAAGACTGTTCCTGATTGCTTTAAGCGGCAGACAGGCGCAGCACGAGTATCTCTTCCATCAAGCCTCCTGCTCATAGCGCAAAAAATAACGATACTGATATACTTTCATTGCCGGCTTTTTCTCTGGCCGTATATGCCAATACCCGACAGACACACTGCGCCGTGCCGGCATACCGACGGCACGGCGCCGCTGTACAGCGCGTCATTTTTAGCAAAACACGGCATGCACGTTTACCGCCGCAGCTTTTCTGCCGAAAATAAAACCAGACACCATGGACACGGCACAGCTTTCAGACAGTCAGTTCTTTTCTCAGGAAGCGCTGCAGCATTTTATTCAGGCGCAAAGCGATAAAGCCGCCGATCTTTCGAATATGTCGGCGCAGGAATTTATCACCCGTTTGCAAAAATATGCTGAGCAGGAGCGGCAGCAGGCATTCAACAAGAAAATAAAGCTTTCCAGTGTGGAATACGACGGCGAAAAGGATTTGTTTCTTGACACGTTTACCAGCGAAGATACGCGCGACGCATACTGCCGTTCCATCAACTTCGCCGAGAACTATGCGGCAACGCTTGATAAATCACTGCTCGAATTTACGCCTGCGGAAGCCGATGATTTTATCTATTCCCTCACAGAGCGCTCTCCTGCATCAGTCCGACGCGACGTAGCGGCCGTTTCAAGTTTTTTTACGTTCCTTGAACGGCGCCATAAGGGAATTCAAAATCCGTTCAGGGGAACCAGGGCGCGGCCTAAAAAACGGCCCGTGCGGCCTGAAGCATATCCGTGCACGGAAGAAGTAAACTATATTATTTCGCATCTCAAAGACAAAAAACTAGCCGCAATTATCTACATCATGGCTTATCGGGGGCTCCGTGTCGGCGCTTTTCAAGGGCTTTCTATCCGCGGCGGACAGTTTAAGACGATAAGCAAAGGAAAAGAATACCGAGGCACATTCAGTGCAGAAATTATCAGCATGATAAAAGAGCTGAAACTTCCGATGAGCAATCCGTTTTCTGATATATCCACGGTAAGTCTTAAGTCCAAAATAAAGTATGAAATTGAAAAAATGTACCGCGCAGGCGCAATTAAAGCTCCCTACTCCGCCCATGATTTCAGACATTATTACGCGGCGCAGGAATATGCCGCAGATCACGATATATACCGCGTGTCAAAACTGCTCAATCACGCAAATATCGCCATTACCGAAACGTACCTCAAAAGTATCCATGTGCTTATGTAACAGCGGCGCTGCACACTTTTTTGTCTTTTCGCGGAACAGGCAGGGATTAGCGTCAGGACAGCAGCGGCGGTACGGCACGCGGCGTGTTTTCTTTGTTTGTCAGGGGACTTCTGCTTCAGAGGCGGGTATCTCCCATAAAAAGACAACAGGGCGCAATCTATTACCTTGACAAATTACCGCCTCCGCATACAATAGTAGAATGAAAAAAATTCTGTACGCAATCAGGCATACTCCGTTCGGCACAGCGGCCGCCGCTGTGTGCTTTTCGTTTTTTATATTACTTTCTTCCGAATCATTCGCCGCAGCGCCTGCCGGCACAACCGATACCGAAGCACAGCATGAAATAGAACTTCACCAGTATATCCAGCTGCTCGGCAGCGTGTTTGAATTTGCACAGCGCAATTACGTTGATGAAATCGATCCCGCGGAATTATACAAGGGCGCGATGAACGGTCTCATGAACGCGTTCGGTGATCCGTACACTTCATATCTTGACACATCGATGATGCGCGATTTGTCGGCAACGACGTCAGGCAGTTTCGGCGGCGTAGGGCTCACGATCAGCAAGGCGTTTGAATCCACGCCTGAAGATCCGGCCTACGTGCTTGTCGCTTCTCCGATAGAAGACGGTCCGGGATACAAGGCCGGCATACAGGCAGGAGATCTGATTGTCGAAATAGACGGACAGAACACCGCCGACATATCCATGGACGATGTGCTTTCGCTGCTCCGCGGCAAAGAGAACACTACCGTCGATCTGCTTATCAGGCGCGGAAAAACGATGGAATTCGCCGTTACGCTCACACGCGCAATTATAGAAGTGCCCACGGTCAAGTACGGCATGATCGATTCAACCGGCTATCTGCGCATTATCGAGTTTACGCCGCAGACCGCCTCCCGCGTGCAGGAGGCGCTTGATTCGTTTGAGAAAGAAGGCTATACAAGCCTTATCATCGATTTAAGAAACAATCCGGGCGGTCTTATCGCGAGCGTCGCCGATGTCGCTGATAAATTCATTGATTCCGGCACGATTGTGTCAACAAAAAGCCGGCTCACCTATGAAAACTCGGTATACACAGCGTCTCCTAAAAGCACGACGGTGCCAAAGGGCCTGCCGATTGCGGTGCTTATAAACCGAGGTTCGGCAAGCGCTTCCGAAATACTTGCCGGCGCGCTTAAAGACCACCATATTGCCTATCTTGTCGGAGAACGCACATTCGGCAAAGGTTCGGTGCAGCAGCCCATTCCCCTGCCGAACCAGGACGGCATCAAGATCACTATCGCGCGGTATTACACGCCGTCCGACGTAAATATAGACAAAATCGGTATTCCGCCGGATAAAGAAGTATTGTTCCCCGAATTTTCCGAAGAGGAGGAAACCGCATACGTCGAACTCATTGAAAGCGGCGTTATCGCCGCGTATGTAGAAGAGCATCCTGATCTCAACGAGCAGGAAATTGCGGCATACGCACAAACACTCTCACAAGACTATGCGCTTGACCTGCGCACGCTGCGCCGGCTGATACGCATGGAAACGGAACGCACCGGTCCTGCAAGCTTGTACGATCTTGATTTTGATATTCAGCTGTGCGCGGCGCTTGACGTTGTCGCCGCCGATAATTTCTCCGCACTCGTACACAACGCAAAAACGCTTAAAGAACTGCAGGAAGAGGCTGCCGCGCAGGAGGAACTGGCAAAATCAGAGACGGAGCCTGCTCCGGCAATGTAAATGCGGCAGTTTATCGCCTCCCGCGCACCTGACCGCGGCGGAAATCTCGTCATATCTGACAGCAAAGACTATAAATATCTGTGCCGCGTGCTCAGGCTTTCCGTTTCCGACAGCATCGCAGTCAGACTGCCGGACGGCGGGCTGTGCGCGATGACCGTGTCCGCAATAGACGCAAAAACAAAAACCGTTGTGCTGTCGCGCCAGCCGGACGTGCAAGGCGTGTGTGTGTCATGCGGCGCGGAAACCGGCGTGCAGGCGATGCAGGTGGAACGGGACACGGCAGGCAGTGCGGTAACGTACTGGCTGTTTCAGTTTCTGCCGAAGATGCAGAAAATGGACACGATTATCAGACAGGCAGTAGAAACCGGCATAGCGCATATCGTGCCTGTTCTGGGGGCCTTTTCTCCGCCGGTACAGGCCAGCGCTGCTGAACGGATGCCGCGCTGGCAGCGGCTGGTCCGTGAGGCGCG
>DXHG01000243.1 GCA_019113455.1 Candidatus Treponema faecavium
ACGGCGGCTGAAGGACAAACCGCCGCACTTGTGTGTAGCGGCGATCCGGGGATATACGGCATGGCGGGTCTTGTGTATGAGTTAAGTGCGCAATATGTTTTTGATGCCGATATAGAAATCATACCGGGAATTACGGCGGCGTCAGCGGGCGCCGCGCTCCTTGGCGCACCGCTTATGAATGATTTTGCCGTTATTTCTTTGAGCAATCTGCTTACGCCGCAGCATGACATCGATATGCGCCTGACCCACGCGGCACAGGGCGGGCTGTGTATCTGCTTGTACAACGCGGCAAGCAGGACGCGTCCTGATGCGCTCAAACATGCGTGCGGTATACTGAGCGCGTATCGTTCTCAGCAGACGGTGTGCGGTATTGCGCGCAATATCGGGAGAGACGGGCAGTCTGTCCGCCTTGTCTCGCTTGCGGAACTTTACAATGAACGGCTTGATATGTTTTGCACCGTGTTTATCGGTAATGACGCGACAAAGCGCATACATACCCGTTCAGGCGACAAGATGTTTACGAGGCGCGGTTATAACACGGAACTGGCGGTTTCTGCACAGACTGCTGCAGACAAAAGTGCCGTTATTGTATTTGCAGGAACGAGCGACGGTGAAACGCTTATCAACAGGTTAAAGCAAACATATACCGTATATATCTCTGTCGCCACCGAGTACGGCGAGCGTATCTTCAGAAAAAAGTATCCTGACTGCATACTGCTTACCGGCAGACGGGACAGCAGTGCTATAGCAGAACTGCTGCGGGAAAAACATGTGCAGGTTGTGATTGACGCAACGCACCCGTATGCGCAAAAAGCGCACCGCGATATCAGCTGCGCTGCGGAGCTGGCAGGCGTTCCGTATTACCGGCTTGTGCGGGAGCAAACCAGTGCATATGCAGCTGACGATAACGCGGTGCATGTTGTTTCGTCTATTGCAGAGGCGTGTGCCTGTGTGTCTGCAATAGACGGCAATATCTTTATCGCGTCAGGAAGCAATGCGGTGCATGAATATACCGCGCTGCGCGGATTTCCTGAACGGGTGTTTATTCGCGTGCTGCCATCTGCGCAAATTATTGAAAAGTGCGTGCGCGCCGGTTTTTCTCCAGATCACATTATAGCGATGCAGGGTGTTTTCAGCGCAGAGCTGAATGCAGCTCTTTTCAGACAGTATCAGATACGGGGTCTTATTACGAAGGACAGCGGGAATGCCGGCGGTTTTGCCGAAAAGATGCAGGCTGCCAGACAGTGCGATGTGATACCGGTAGTTATCAGCCGACCGCCGGAGCATACAGCGCAGAACGGTTATTCAGAAGCGGCGTTAATTGAATTGCTCACAGGAAAAAGATAATGAAAAAACACGTGTATATAGTTGGTTTAGGACCAGGCTCGTGGGAGCTTGCCGCACAGGAAGCAAAGCAATGCATGAGACAGGCGCAGCTTTTGATTGGCTCGCGGAGGCTGCTTGGCGCGATTCCTGTAAATGAAACAGATGCGGTTCGTATTGAGTCTGCTGCAGGCAGTGAGATTGCACGCTTAATCGGCGAGTCTGCATATACGCATATTGCCGCTGTTTTTTCCGGTGACATCGGATTTCACAGCGGAGCGGAGCAGCTGCGAAAATGCCTTGATGCTGCGGCAGCCGAAATACACACCGTATGCGGAATATCTTCTGTACAGTATTTTGCTGCCGCTCTGAATCGGTCATGGCAGAACTGGCGTCTTGTAAGTGCACACGGCACGCTCTGCAATATTATAGGAGAAATTCTTGCAGAACCGTTCGTTCAGGGGAAAAAAGAAATATTCTTTTTAACCGGCGGCGCTGTTACCGTACATTCGATTGCGGAATTGCTGTGCAAAAGCCTGCAAAAGCCGGACGGTTCGTTCTATGATTACGATATACGCATGGCAGTCGGAATATCACTGTCTGAAAAAAGACACACTGTTATTGAAAAACCGCTTTATAAGATAGAACAGTATATACAGTCGCTTGATATTCTTTCTGTTTGCCCTGCGGTTGTCTTAATCACCTGGTATCAGACTGACAATATTGCGTGCAATACAGGACTTCTTTCCGATGCCGATTTTATTCGCGGCACCGTTCCGATGACCAAGAAAGAGACGCGCCTGCTTATTGCATCGCTCCTTACCGGACCGGGAAGTGCCTGCAGCGTTATATACGACATAGGCGCCGGAACGGGATCAATCTGCATTCAGCTGGCAAAGCTTCTGCCGTTTGCGTCCGTATACGCAATAGAAGCAGACCAGGAGGCGTGCAGATTGATTGAACAAAACAGGGAGCGCCACGGCGCTCTGAATGTGCATATCGCTGCCGGATTCGCGCCGGATGCATTTGCATCGCTCCCTGTTCCAGACGCCGCCTTTATCGGCGGAAGCAATGGCAGACTTGCTGCTATTTTTGACCGGCTCTGCGATATGAATCCTTTAGTGCGCATAGTGCTCTCCGCCATAACCGCAGAGACATACGCAGAAGCCGTTCGCTGCTGCGCTGAGCGGCGCGGCGCAGCCTATGATATTACGCAAATTGCGGTCAATAAAACTAAAACAGCAGGCAATTCTCATATCTATCATATGTTTTCACCGGTAACGCCGGTGTTTGTATTTGATTCATATCCGGATGGCAATGTATAAGAATATCCCTCGCGTGCTTATTGCTTCCCTGCAGAGCGGAAGCGGGAAAACACTGATAACGGCTGCGCTTGCAATAGCGCTGAAACATATCTGCAAAATACCGCCGCGAATCTATAAATGCGGTCCTGATTATATAGATCCGATGTTTCACAGAAAGACGGGATGTACCGCCGGTACGATGGATCTGTTTTTCAGCAGCGAACAGGAAGTGAACGATAAACTCGCAAATGAAGTGCAGAACGGCCAAATTGCGGTGTTTGAAGGCGTTATGGGGCTATTTGACGGGATAGGGGCGGTAACAGCAGAGGCTTCTTCGTTTTATATTGCAGGTGCGACACAGACGCCTGTTGTGCTTGTTGTCGATATGCGCGGAATGTCCCTCTCAGTATGCGCGCTGATACAGGGTGCTGTCCGGTTTGTTCCCAAGAACTTTGCCGGTGCTCCTGCGCGTATTGCAGGCGTGATTCTAAACCGCTGTCCATCAGGCCTCGCTGAACGGCTTGCTCCTGTAATAGAAGAAAACTGCGCTGTCAGCGTTTTCGGCGCTGTTCCCGATACGGAAGAACTGCATATTCCGCACCGCTATTTAGGGCTCACGCTGCCGGATGAACAGAAAGACATACGCGTACTGCTGGAGCAGGCGGCACATTTGATTGAAACCCATGTGGATATTTCTGCGATACTGGCTGCCGCATGCAGTGCGCCGCCGGTCAAACTGCCGGAACTGCCCCGGCGCTGCGGTACGGAAGCATCGGTGCGCACTGACTGCTGCGCACCGACGCTTGCTGTCGCACGGGACGAAGCGTTTTGTTTCTATTATGAAGAAAATATAGCGCTTTTAAAGCAGTGCGGCTTTTCCATTGCGTACTTTTCGCCGCTGCGCGATACGTCGCTGCCGGATGAAGCCGACGCGGTGTATATCGGCGGCGGCTACCCAGAACTGTACGCGGCGCAGCTTGAGGCAAACACGCCGATGCGGAACACGTTGTATACACAGGCTGCATGCGGTATGCCGGTATTTGCTGAATGCGGCGGATACCTGTATCTGCACCGTAACGTTACGTGTCAGGATGGACGCTCATATACCTGGTGCGGCATCGTAGACGGCGACTGCATGTGGGCAGGGCGGCTGCAGCGGTTCGGCTATATCACGCTTTGCGCAAAACAGGATATGCTGCTTTTGTCAAAAGGAGAAACAATACGCGCCCATGAATTTCATTATTTTACGAGCACCGCCGCGGAAGGGTCGTGTACTGCGCACAAGCCTGCTGTACAAACGCAGTGGGACTGTATCTATATCGCGCCGGCTCACATGAACCTGTTCGCAGGATTCCCGCATCTATACCTGCCGTCACATCCGCACGCAGCGCAGGCGTTTGCCGCGGCTGCGGCGCGGTACGGCAAAAAACGTCTGCTACCGTAACTGCGCACCGGGAATATACCGGCGTGCATACGAGACAAGCTCGTTCAGCTGTGCATCTGTATATGGAAGCAAATCATTATACCGCGCATCGATGCAGCCGCCTGGAACAAATGGAGCGAACATCCATGAAGCGTCTTTAGGAAGCAGCGAGGCAATTTCTTCTATATCTTTTTTCTGTATCAGCGACGGTACAAGCACTGTTCTGAATTCGCGCTGCGCGGGCGCAAGTGCCGACACCATTTGTATACTGCTGCAGATGGCGCCTGCTGCTGTATCCGCGGCGGAGCCGAGCATCGTGTAGCGGGACGGAGAAGTTTTTACGTCAAGGGCAATAAAATCGGGGCAGGCGGCGCTGCTGATAATGCGTTTCAGTCTGTCGGCACACATGCCGTTCGTATCAAGCTTAATATTGTATCCCAGCCCGCGGGCCTGCATAATCAGCTCTTCAAGCGAATCATACAACAGCGGCTCGCCGCCTGAAATAACAAAGCCTGAAAGCACGTTCCTGCGCCGCTTGAGATGAAACAGTACGTCAGCCGCAGAAACGGCCTCGTATTTCCTGTTTTTTACTACTAAATCTGAATTATAACAATACGGACAGCGCAGGTTGCAGCCTTCCACAAAGAAGGCTGCGGCAACCCTGCCGGGATAATCGACAAGCGTCGTTTTTATCAGTACACCGGCAGGCGAGCCGTTTTGTTCACACGGCAATAGCGGCAGGCTCCCGTGCAATGATTTTTTCTATTTCGGCGGCAGTATGCGCACGCGCGATTTCCGTGTGCGCCGCATCATAAAAGATAACGGTCGGCGCAGCGCATACATTTTTCTCACCGGCGCGCGCAAAGCCTTCTTCAGAATCGACATCGATAATAACGCCTGTTATCGGCAGTTTTGCGATGTATTCCTTAACGGGCGGGCAATTCGGGCATGTTTTGCGCATATAGAGTTCATAACTGCTTACCGTGCCGTCTGCCGGAATCCGGACCGGAACGGCCGAAGCCCGCTGGCAGCAGCTGCTGTCAGCGGCGGTAAGCTCATACGAGCCGTCATACACAAAATATTTGCGGTGATTATACTCGTCGCGCTTGCCTTTGTTCCAGTTGCGCACAGAGCGATAATATCCGACAATACGCGCGTACACTTCTGTTTCACTGCCGCGCACATGCTGCAGCTCGTCTTTTACCTGAGCTATTTCCGCATCAATCTCCGCAAGTGTTCTTGTTTTCATAGATACCCCACCAGTAAGATTTTTATTTGCACGCTAAATATAGCGTATATTTAGCACTCTGTAAATACATAAACACTATATTTAGCGTTGTTCCACCGCTGCAAGCGCCGCCTGCCGTTCCGTTTCAAGCTCGGCAAGCCGCATGCGGAGCTTCTGCTCTGCCTCGGCCTTGCATTTAGGACACTCAAACTGTTCGCCGTTTAAGTAGCCGTGAATACGGCATATCGAAAATGTTGGAGAAATAGTCAGGTATGGGATGCGGTAGTTTGCCGTAATGGAACGCACCAGGTCGCGGCAGGCGTGCCAGTCTTTTATCGCTTCTCCCATAAACGTGTGAAACACCGTGCCGCCGGTATATTTCGTCTGCAATGATTCCTGATGGTCAAGCGCTTCAAACACATCGCTCGTGTAATCTACCGGAAGCTGTGTTGAGTTCGTGTAAAACGGCTCCTCTGTGCCCGACGTGATAATATCCGGATACCGTTCCCTGTCGTGGCGTGCAAGCCGGTACGACGTGCTTTCTGCAGGAGTCGCCTCAAGATTAAAGAGCTCTCCGGTCTCTTCCTGATAATCGGCAAGTCGCTGGCGCATATGGTCAAGCATCCGTTCCGCAAACGCTTTGCCTTCAGGCTCCACAATCGAACATCCTAAAAAATTAAGACAACACTCGTTCATGCCACACAGCCCGATTGTGTTAAAATGATTGTTGAGCGTAGATAAATACCGCCGCGTATACGGAAAAAGCCCGCCCTGCAAAAGGCGCGTAATCACTTTGCGCTTAATGCACAGGCTCTCTTTTGCCAAGTCCATAAGGTAATCAAGCCGCGCAAAAAACTGCTTGTCTCCGTTAGTCAGATACGCAATCTGGGGCAGATTGATGGTAACCACGCCAAGCGAGCCGGTAAACTCATCGGAGCCGAACAATCCGCCGCCGCGTTTGCGCAGTTCGCGCTTATCAAGCTGCAGGCGGCAGCACATCGAGCGCACGTCTCCCGGGTTTAAGTCTGAATTGACAAAGTTCTGAAAGTAGGGTGTGCCGTAGCGTGCCGTCATTTCAAACAAAAGCCGCGCGTTTGGACTGTCCCAGTTAAAGTCTTTCGTAATATTATAGGTCGGAATCGGATACTGAAATCCCCGTCCCGCGGCGTCTCCCTCTATCATGAGCTCGATAAACACTTTGTTGATAACGTCCATTTCACGCTGGCAGTCGCCGTATGTAAAATCCTGTTCTTTGCCGCCGACAATCGCCGGTTTGTCTTTTAAGTCATCGGGAACAACCCAGTCAAGCGTGATATTGGTAAACGGCGCCTGCGAGCCCCAGCGGCTTGGCGTATTCACGCCGTAAATAAAGCTCTGAATGCACTGGCGCACTTCTTTTTCCGAAAGATTGTCGCTGCGCACAAACGGCGCAAGATATGTGTCAAACGAACTGAACGCCTGCGCGCCAGCCCATTCGTTCTGCATAATGCCTAAGAAATTGACAATCTGATTGACCAGCGTTGACAGATGGCTTGCCGGAGTGGAAGTGATTTTATCAGGCACGCCGCCCAGTCCTTCCGTGATAAGCTGACGAAGCGACCAGCCTGCGCAGTAGCCGCTGAACATGGACAAGTCGTGAATATGGAATGCCGCTGTCTTATGCGCCTCAGCGATTTCTTTTGTATAGATGTTCTTAAGCCAGTAATTTGCCGTGATGGTACCGGAATTATGCAGAATAAGCCCGCCAAGCGAAAAGTTTACGTTTGCGTTTTCGTTTACGCGCCAGTCAGACTGCTTAAGATAGCCGTCCATCGTTGCGTTTATGTCGAGCATGAGCTTTTTCGTGTCGCGGATAGCTTCGTGTCGCGCGCGGTAGAGTATATAAGCTTTGGCCACCTGCACGGCGTTGTTTTCGATAAGTACGGTTTCTACAATATCCTGTATTTCTTCAATTGCGGGGATAGAATTCTTATGGCGGCCGGCCATAAGCAGGCGGAGTTTTTCTTCTGCCATATCGGTAAGATGTGCCGCCAAATCAGGGTCTGCATGTGTATGCACCGCTGTTATGGCTTTGCCTATCGCGTTTTCTATTTTCGTGCGGTCATAGGCGTTCACCTCGCCTGAACGCTTTACTACCTGCTTAATAAAGGAACGCGCCTCTTCGTCAGAAGCTGTTCCAAGAAAACTTTTCCATTCAGGAAAATCCGCCTGTTCCCCCATTTCCAAAACCTCAACAATAAAAAATATGCAGCCGCACAAACGGCGGCTTAAATGTATGCAAGCGCTGTATCTGCCTAAAGCGGCTGATTGTCCGTTTCGAGCTTCTTTACTTCTGCAAGAAATTCCTCCAAATTGGAAAACTGTCGGTATACCGACGCAAAACGGATATACGCGACTTTATCAAGCCGGTGCAGCCGTTCAAGCACCAGTTCCCCCAGCTCGGCGGTAGATATTTCGCGCGCACCCTTGCTTGCGATAATCGCGGCGTCCTCAATCTCGTTGACTACCGCATCAACCATCGCCGACGCGACCGGCCGCTTTTCCAGCGCCCGCTCGATACCCTTGCTCAGCTTGCTGCGGTCAAACGGCTGACGCCTGCCGTCGCGCTTAACGACCATGAACGGTTTTTCTTCAATATGCTCGTAGCTGGTAAACCGATACCCGCAGGCGCTGCATACACGGCGGCGGCGGATGCTTTCGCCGTTTGCCATCGTGCGTGATTCGATAACCTTGTCGTCAAGACTGCCGCAGTACGGACATCTCATATGCGCGCTCCCTGTTGCAGCAGAGTATATACGCTATATTTAGCGTCTCTGTCAGTATTGAACACTATATACAAAGAGCCGCGTTTTATACAAGCCCTTTTTGTACAGGGTAGGTTAATCATGTACAAAACGCCGGTGTGTGTTCTGCCGCACGTGCAGTGTGCAGAGTAAATGCGCCCTCTGCGCATGCAGACAAGATACTTGTAAAAAAATGATTTTGCGTGTATGATTTTATAAAATAACGTATATATTGCTATTTGTTATGCGGAGGAAATATGGCAGATGATGAATCTCAGTTTCAATTAGTTACGTTCCAGCTGGGGGAAGAATTATACGGCGTTGATATCATGGACGTAAAGGAAATTGTCCGCGTACAGAATGTACGGCCTATTCCCAATGCTCCATATTATGTAGAAGGTATTTTCAATCTGCGCAGTGAGATTATTCCGGTTATCAATCTGCATAAGCGGTTCAGACTAAAAAAGATGGAAATAACTGAAGAAGGAGATGAAGATCAGGGCGGTTTTATTATTTTGAATATCGATAACAATAAAATCGGCATTATCATTGACCGCATCGCCCGCGTTGTTTCCGTAAAGCTGTCTGAAGTTAAAAATCCGCCGGAAATGATAAACGGTATCGGAACTGAATATATTCGCGGCGTAGTACGTCTTGAGAATTTGTATCTCATTATTCTTGATATACGCCGGCTGTTTAATTCAAAAGAACTGCAGAAGATTATCGATATAAACAACTGATACTATGATCAGAACATACAGCTCAACTATCCGCAGAAAGGAAATGGATGCTGTTTTGACCTGTATGGTCGATGAAAAAATCGGGCCGGGCGATATGAACCGCCGGCTTGTACAGCAGATAAAAGAGACGCTCGCCATAGACGGCGCTACAGCGGTGCGCAGTCCTTCGATTGCGCTGCAGTATATAATAAAAGCGCTCAATCTTGCATCCGGTTCAAGCATTATCCTTTCTGCGCTCGCTCCGTCATGGCAGCTGCTTACTGTCGAGGCGCTTGGTTTGACTCCTGTTGTTGTTGACATAGAGCCTGAAACCGCACAGATGTCCACTGCTGCTGTCGAAGAAGCTGCGGCGGCAGGTGCCAAGGCGGTGCTGCTTACGGAAACGCTCGGTGTTCTGCCTGACATGGAACGGTTCGCTTCTCTGGAAATTCCTGTAATTGAAGACTGCTCAATGGGATACGGCGGCTGCATAAACGGACAGTATGCGGGAACGTTCGGCGAATATGCGATTCTTGGTCTGGAAGAGCATGACAGCATTACCGGAGGCGGGGGCGCCGTTATTATTGCGCCGTCCCGCAAATCATGGTCTGCAATTAAGCGTTTTATTGATGCCGCACCGGCGACTGATATCCTTCCTGACTTAAACAGCGCGCTCGCGTATGTGCAGCTTAAAGAATTTGAACGCAACGAACTGCGGAGAAAAGAGTTGTTTTCCGCATATCGGCAGGCTCTGATGCAAAGCCGGCATACTACTTTTTCGTTCAGCGATGATGATACGCGCAAAACGGCTGCGTGCGTGTTTCCTGTTGCGCTTGCAGGCGGATATAAGGAAGTAAAGCAGTATGCTGCCCGGAAAGACATTGAAATCGAGCCCGCGTTTGCCGATTCAATTGTTGCGCTGCGCCCTTCCGCATATGAATCATGCGTGCAGGCAAATTCACTTTTTTTGCGGACGGCGCTTTTCCCGCTTTACCCGCGTCTCAGTGGTGTTCAAGTAGAGAAGATTATAAAAGTCTTACGCAATCTCCCGTAAAAAAGGTACGGGTGTCATGAAAAAAAAATGTTTGATTATTGCAAACACCTATAATGCAGAATCACACGCCCTGTCAGACAAAGTTGCAGACTTTTTGCTGAAACGGGATATTGCGTGCGAACTCTTTTTATTTTCCGGCCGCGAGCAGCTGCTGCAGTGCTGCAGTGATTTTGATTTTGCGGTAACATTAGGCGGTGATGGCACGGTGCTGTTTGCCGCCAGAGTCTGCGCGCCGCACGGTATTCCCATTTTCGCAATAAACTTGGGGCTGTTCGGCTTTATTGCCGGAGTACAGAAAACAGATTGGCAGCTTTCTTTGGAACAGTTTCTCTGCGGCGCCGTTCCTGCCGCAGCGCGCAGTATGCTTTGCGGGTGCGTATACCGCGGCGGACACTGCGTGTTTGAAAGCATTGCGTTGAACGATTTTGTCGTCTCTTCTATGACGGCGGTTTCCTTGATTTCTGTTGATGTGTCGTACAATACAATACCGTTTGGTCTTTTTAAAGCAGACGGCGTAATCGTTGCAACTTCCACCGGTTCTACGTCTTACTCGGCTGCCGCGGGCGGGCCTATTATTGATCCGGCGCTTGACGTTATTGTGCTCAGTCCTATCTGCGCATTTTCGCTTTCAAACCGGCCGGTAGTGCTGCCGGCAGATGGGATGCTTTCGCTGCATGTGCTGCCCTCCCGTGATTCCGGTATTGTCTGCAAAGCAGACGGACAGGTGGCGTATGAGCTTGAGCCGGACGACGTGGTGCAGATAACGATAGCTGCATATAAAGCGCTGCTGGTGGATTGTTCCCGGCAAAAATTTTACGGCGCGCTGCGTTCTAAACTGCATTGGTCAGGAGGAATAAATGCTTGAAGAGCTGCATATAAAGGATTTTGCCCTGATAGAATCGGTCAGCATAGAACTTGAACGCGGCTTTACCGTGTTCACCGGAGAAACCGGAGCCGGAAAATCGATCGTAATCGGCGCGCTTTCGTTTTTGCTTGGCGGAAAGGGCGGAACAGAACAGATACGCAGCGGCGCAAAAGAGGCGAGCGTGAGCGGCGTGTTTGCGCTGCCTGCTTTGCCGGAAATCACGGACTGGCTTTCGGCTCACGCGATAGAGGCAGAAGATTCGCGCGTACTGCTGCGCCGCGTTATTCGTGAAACGGGAAAGTCAAGCGCCTGGATACAGAATGTTCCGGTTACGCGCGCTGATTTGGCTGAATTCACAGCGTTTTTGGTTGATGTGCACGGTCAGCATGAACACCAGTCGCTGATGAAAATAGCCGAACACCGCCGGTTCCTTGACGAGTATGCAGGCATTACGGCTGACGTGGCTGATTTTACCGGCATGTATACAAAGCTTGTTGAGCTTCGCCAGAAACTTGCGGCGCTCAACTCCAATGACGCGGAACGCGAGCGGCGCAGAGACATGCTTGCGTTTGCCGTCTCTGAAATTACAGAAGCACAGCTGCACGCAGGTGAAGACGAAGAAATTGCGGCGGAAGAAAATCGACTGTCCCGCTATGAACAGCTGTATACTGATGTTGAGTCTCTCATGGGGATGCTCTCCGGTGAAGAATATTCGTTAGTAAACGGGGTTCGCCAATTTTCCGGCGTGCTTAAGCGCGCCGCTTCTGGTGATAAAGAACTTGAGGCGCTCTCTGTGCGTACCGAAAACCTGTTTTATGAACTGTCCGATATTGCAGACGCACTGCGTGTTTTTAAAGACGGTCTTGTGTTTGATCCCGTGCGGCTTGCAGAAGTGCAGGAACGCAGTGCGCTTTTTTTCCGTTTAAAGAAAAAATACGCCGCTTCTGTGCAGTCGCCGCTCAGCGACGTTATCGCGTACGGTGAGCGCGCCGCAGAAGAGCTTTCGCAGCTTGACGGCGGCGCGGAATACCGGCAGGAACTGGAGCGCGCCGTTTCTGAACAGGAACGCATTGTTATCGCCGCCGCGCGCCGGTTATCGGCAGTCCGCAAGGAGGCTGCCGTACAGATGGCGGATGAAGTAGAAGCGGTGCTTGCACAGCTTGGCATGAAGCAGACAAAGTTCTGCGTTTCCGCTGCAGAAAAAACAGCCGGAGAAGACGGACAGCGCTGCGGTCCGTACGGCATAGACAACATAGAATTTCTTATCAGCGCAAATCCCGGCTCTCCGCTGCGTCCGCTTGCAAAAATCGCCTCAGGCGGCGAGCTCTCTCGTGTGATGCTCGCGCTTAAAACGGTGCTTGCGTCAGGCGATTCCATTGAGACAATGGTGTTCGATGAAATTGATACCGGTATCGGCGGGGAAGTCGCGGTGAGCCTTGCGCAGCATCTTAAAAAGCTTTCTCAAAATCGTCAAATTATTTGCATTACACATCTTGCGAGCATCGCTGTTTGTGCCGATACTCAAATAAAGATTCAGAAAACGACAGAATCCGGCAGCACCGCAACACACGTACAGGTTATCAGTGATTCTGAGCGGGTAGAAGAAATTGCCCGTATGCTGTCAGGCGATTCATACAGTTCGGAATCATTGGAATATGCACGTTCCTTGTTACAGCGAAATGCAGGAAAGGGTTAGCAATAATGGCCAAGATTACAGCAGAAGCGCGTGAGTTGTTCAACACCAAGGCGGAACCATATCGGACGCTGATCAGCGGTATCCTTCAGAATGAAAAAGAAATACTTACCCTGATTGAGCGGGAAAGCTTTGGCACTTCATATAAAAAACTCATTTTGTGCGAAGAAATGATTTATATCGCGACAATACAGGTGCTGATAAATAATCTCTCGCTGTTGATTCTTGGTACAAAAAATACGGATGCGCTCAATGACGGGCGGAAAATGCTGTATAAAGCGATTATCTATCTTGAAGAATGTGTAACGCCGCTTATCGACGCGCCGTTTTCCGAATATGAAGACCGTGTTTCAGAGATTGCAAATATGCCGATAGAAAAGCGGTATTATCTTGTGCGCAAACTCGGTCTGGCGATACAGCTCATCATTGACGGCTTTGGCGACAATACTAAATGGAAATGGTCTTTTGTTGAACTGCAGGGGCGGTTCGCGGTTGTTTCAAAGAATCTGATTGACCTGAAACAGGCAAGCAAAGATTATTTTGATCCGCGTTCGCTCGATTATGACACAACCGTGATGTTTATCAGGCTGGTAAAAAAGCTGCTTTCTCAGGCGGGCGAAAAATACCGCGACCGCTATGAGCTTTCGACGCACCGCATAGACGACATGCGCATTGCCATTTCGCTTGTCCTTGCGCTGCGCCGTCTGTGCATTATTATAAACGATGTTGATGAGGCGGAAGAACTGAAAAAAAAGGCCGCCGTGTGGAACGACCGGCTTGAAAAAGACCGCAGCAAAGGCGTCTGCCAGTAAACAGAACTGCGCACAGTACCGGCACATACTATTGTCTGGGAGAAAAATATACTGCTGGCTGTTTGGTGCTGGAGTCAGACGCGGCGCTATATTCCCGTCTCTGCTTTTTTTATTTGCCGTTTAAAAACTAAAAATTTGCCGATGGCTAAATTTTATTTTGCCGTTTATCAGACATGAATTTTGCTGATGGCCAGCGGCGCACTTGCCGATTGCAAATTTTTAGTTTGCCGTCGGCAAATGAAACGTTTGCCATCGGCAAGTGTCTCGCTGGCCGACGGCAAATTTCGTACCGGATAAATGGCAAATATAAATTTTGCCATCGGCAAAAGTTTTTGTATGCCGGCTGCTTTGATATGCGGGTATGAGCGGCTTACTTCTCCGCCGGCATATGCGCTTTTTCGGTGCGCAGAAATAGTACAGAGAATAAAAAAGAAAAACAGCGCGCGTGTACACGCCAGCTGCACCCCGCGGGGCTCCGCAAAGAAAAACGCCCGCTTGACAGCCATTGCCGCGGTATGGCATAATACAGCACAGTTAACAGCATATTTACGGTGCAACTCCGAAAGGAGGTGATGAGGGTATGGCTCAGATTATTGTTGAAGATTCTGAAAATCTTGAAAAAGCGATCAAGCGTTTTAAGCGCATGGTTGAAAAAGAAGGCATTATACGCGAGTATAAAAAGCGCGAGTATTATGAAAAGCCTTCTACAATCAGGAACCGCAAGAATAAGACCTTGCAGCGCAAACTGATGAAGAAGACCCGCAGAACACGGGATGCCAAAAATGCATACTGATACGCCGCGCGTACAGTACGGCAGACAAAAAGCTTCACGCACAGTGAGGCTTTTTTTTGTGTGCTTGTGCGCCGCGTCAGTCATATGCGCGTGCCGCACGGCCCCGGTACAGCCCGCGCCGATGGAAGCAGGCGTATATGTGGATGTGCATATCCCCGAGGCGGCGCGTGCGCATATGCGTCCGATTTCGCAGCTGGCGCCGGCACAGGGCGCGTGGCAGTGGGAGCGGCTGTCTTACGGTATGGAGCTCTGTTCGTTTGCGTCAGCAGACGGGCGGCTTGCCTGGCACCTGCTTCGCATCGATTTGGCATCAGGCGCGTTCTGCGTGCGGGGCGTGCCCGGTGCGGCGCAGTTCTGCGCGGACGGGAGCGTTACGGGCGTGTACGTGCGCGATATTGCGCGGGAGCCCCGCGTGGCCGCGGCGGTGAACGCATCGCCGTATGATTACGCGCGCGGCGTGTTTTCTGCGCTGCGCCGGCCGGTCGGGCTCTATATGACTGACGGCGTTCTGCTTTCCGCACCCGCTGCGCGCTACGGCGCGGTGTGGTTTGCCAGACGGGACGGAGTATGGACAGCAGATGTGCTTTTGTCGCAGACGGACGCGGTGCCTTCCGATGCGGCGTGCGTGTTCGGCGGCTTTATGCCGGTGCTCGCAGACGGCGCGGTGCTCGCGATGAGCGGATACAGCCTTGACAGCCGCATCTGCGTCGGCGTTGACGAATCAAAGACGCAGGTATTTATTCTCGCAGCGGAAAAGCCGTTTCTGCGTCAGGGCGGGGCTTCGTTTGAAGAATGTGCCTATATCATTGCCGCGGCGGGAGCAGTGCGCGCGGTGCAGCTTGACGGCGGGTCTTCTTCGGCGCTGTACGCGGCGGGGCGCAGGATATGGGCGTCGCGGCCGGCGCGCCGCGCGGCAAACGCGATTGTTTTTGTTTCCCGGTAAAAGTTTTTTTGATTGACCATTTACGCCATATAAATTATCATGCCTGTATGGGCGTTGTTACGAGTCAACAGATTACTAAATACTATGATCGCTATCGTGATACCGAAATAACTTTTTCAAAGGAAGTTATTAAGACACTGCACCTTGACCCTCGGCAGGTGTACGTAAAGTGCGCGGATTCCCAGTGGCCGTGCATTATCAATTCGACCTCCTTTCTTGCGGTAAAAATAATTGTTGGCACAAAAGGCGGCGCCTATGCGCGGCTTTCGCAGGACAACTGCGACGCTAAAGTCAGGTTTTGCTTTGCGCAGGCAGACGCGCAGCCGATTACGTTTTTTGTGAGCGGCAAAGTTACTGAGATTACGCCGTATATGAACGCACAGGACCTGGCCGTGATAACGATTACGTTCAGCCAGCGCCCGCCTGACGACCTGATAGAGATTATCGGGCGCGTGCTTGAAGCGAACTTCAATGCAGTGCAGCGCAAGGAAGAGCGTATTGCACTTACGGAAGAGACGCGGCGCAAACTGGGCATTTCGCATGAAGAAACGCTGATTACGGTGCAGGGCGTGCCGCGTCACTGCATCTTAAAAGACCTGTCGTTTTCCGGCGCAAAAGTCATTCTGCTGGGGCTTTCACAGTTTTTGATAAACCGCGAGGCAACGCTGTGCATCGATTTTGACGAGCCTCCCGAGACAGTCAAGCTGAACGGCACGGTGCTGCGCTGCGAGCCGGTGCAGGGCAGAAAAGATATAGTCGCCGTAAGCCTGCGCTTTGCGGACAAGTCCATTCCCATGTCGTATAAGCTGCATATCAATAACTTTCTGACGTCAAAACGAAAAAAAGAACTGCAGGTATTTAACGCTTCTTCGTTATCAACCGGCATGTAATGCTGCGCGTGCCTGCGCGTCTGCGCCGGTAAGGAACTGATATATGGATTCTGTACATTCTCTTGATTCGCTTGTTTTTTTGTCGATAACGCCTGACGCGCATATTGCCAGTCATCTGCCTGATATTGATTTCTCTGTGCCGCTTCCGGTGCAGAAAACGTCGGCTGACGCGCGCTTTGACCCGTCTGAGCTGACTGCCGAAATGATTATGGCCGGTATACTTACGGTGCTTGCCTACGATACCGGTAACGAACATGTGCCGTATTACCGCAAACTGCTTGAAGCCATGCGCCCGAACATAAAGCAGGAGCTCTGCGAGGCTGCGATTTTTAAGGCGCGCAACGAGGAATTTGCCGCTGCGGAAGAACTGTTCCAAGCGCTGCGCGGCTATGCGCCCGATGATACCGCCGTTATCCTTAACACGGCGCTCTTTTATGACGAGTATGCCGATTCGTACCGGCAGAGCGGCCTGTACGAAGACGCCGACGCATCGGACGCGCTTGCCCACGAGTATTACCGGAAAGCGCTTGCGGCTGAACCGCCCGTGCCGGACGTATTCTTTAACGCCGCATTTTTTTACGCAAAACAGCGCAATTTTTCACGGGCGCGCGGCTGTTTTGAGACGTATCTTGCGCTTACGGCCGCCGACGCGGATTCTGCCGACGAGAATATCCGCTATAAGCGGGAGCGTGCGAAAGAAATTATAAGCGATATTGCGTCGCGGGATCTTGAAGATGAGCGGTTTAAGGCGGCATTTGACTTTATTTCGATGGGGCAGGAAGAAAAAGGCCTTGAACAGATCAAGCTGTTCCTTGAAAAGAACCCGCAGGTATGGAATGCGTGGTTTCTGCTTGGCTGGGGGCTCCGCCGGCTGTGCCGCTGGAGCGACGCGCGCGCGGCGTTTGAAAAAGCCGATGAACTTGGCGGCGGCACGGCCGATACGTACAACGAGCTTTCAATCTGCTGTATGGAGACAGGCGATTTTGCACAAGCGCGCCGGTATCTGCTGCAGGCGCTCGAGCTTGAAGGGGACAATACAAAGATTATCTCAAACTTGGGATTCCTTGCACTGCGGCAGGGCAATAAGGCAGAGGCCGCGGGATTCTTCCGTACTGTGCTTGAGCTTGACCCGCAGGATAAGATAGCCGCCGCGGAGCTTGCCAAACTGCCGTAGCGGAGCGGCGGCGCGCGTCAGAGATCCTGCGGCAGCGCGATACAGTCTCCGGTCTGTATGCCCTGCGCGGCAAACCAGCCCTGCGGCACCTCGAGTGCGTATCTCACGGAGCGCGTGCTGGTAACGTTTGCGAGGCTGAACGGCGTCATGTCGAATATGTCGCGGATAACGCCGCGCGAGTCTATATAGGCGATAGAAAGCGGGGTCGGCGTGTTTTTCATCCAGAAACTGAGTATCTGATCGCGCTCGAACACAAAAAGCATCCCCGTGCCGGCCGGTATGCTGGTTCGCTCCATGTAGCCTTTGCTGCGTTCTTCAGGCGTTTTTGCGATCTCCGCCTCCACGTGGGCGCGGAGCGCGCCGTCTGCGCCGTATATGGCGAGCGTCTGCATCGGGAGGCGCCCGCCGCCGGAACATGAAGCGGCAAGTGCTGCGGACGCGATGAGACAGACGGCGAGGAAAAAGCGTTTCATTTACAGACTCTCAAGAAAACTGTTCAGATTCTGCTCCGCGGCGGTTTCTTCGGCGCGGGTTTCTCCCTGCATATCGGCGAGCACCGCGGCGTCAGTATATTTGAGCGTGAGCGGCCGTTCGAGCGCCATGATAACGGCATCGTTTTGCCACCGGCACGTCTCGGGCGTAAGCGACGCCGGTTCGCCGTATTTGGCGCAGAGCGTGGTGAATATGGAATAAAAGTCCAGTTTGTCCCGATTCAGATTGATGGTCATGCTGAACAGCGCGCCGTCCTTAAACTGAAACCAGCATTCGCGCACATACGAATAGGTACCGCCGTTTGTCTGAATCAGCTGTTCCTGCGTATCGGGCGAAAGCGACACGTCGCGCTCGCCGCGATAGCCAAAGAGCGCGTTCTCCGTAAGCGCCTGCTGTACGGTTTCCGTATCCATGCCGAGCGCAATGTTCTGAAAACCCTGCGGGAGCGCGCTGTATTGTTCTTCCCCGTCTGCCGTCTGTGCCGCCGCATATGCGGCAAACAGGCATACGAGCGCGGCGCACGCGAGGAGGTTCTTTTTATATATAGATACGATATAGGCTGTATTGCGCATAAGTCTCTCTGTATTTATGCATCGGAACAAAAAGACCGCCGCGCTAGTTTTTTTTCTTTTTTAAGGATGCCGCCATATGCACGAGTTCTTTGCAGTTGGTTACGGTTACCTTTGAGTCTGTGAGCTTTATCAGGGAGCTCTGCTTGAATTTCTCAGCGACGCCGCGCTGCTCCATCTGCGGGATGCTGCACATATTCATCAAATCGCCTATCGTTAAATCGAATTGGTATGACTTATTGCCGTTTTCTATGAGTTTTTCTTTTTCCACCTGCAAGGCAAGCATGTCGAGCAGTTTGCACACAGGATCCACGATCCGCGTGTTTGCAATCTGGCGGTACATCGACCAGAGCCGGTCGGCGAGCGTCGTTGTGAGCCGACCGACAAGCTGCGGCTGCGTCGCAACCAGCTGGTTAAAGTTTTCTGCGTTTACGGACATGAGCACGCAGTCGTCATGTGCGATAGCGCTTGCCGACCGCGGCTTGTTCTCAAGCAGCGCCATTTCGCCAAAGAAATCTCCCTTTTTTAATACCGCGAGGATCAGCTCCTGGTTCTTGACGACTTTCGATATTTTTACCTGCCCCTGCTGGATAATAAACATCTCGCGGCCTTCCTGATTTTCGCAGAAAATCATTGTGTCTTTGGGGTATTTGCGCACCGTTTCTTTGGGCGTTTCAAAATAGACCGCCTGCGTGATAGGCTTAAGACGTGCAAACCGGTTTTTTGCCGTTTCAAAAAACTCCCCGTCGGGACAGTATTTGAGATATTGATAGTAGCAGTATGTCGCCAGATTGAGCTTGCCGTTTTTATCGTAAAACTGCGCGGCATTGAACAGCTGCACGAGCGTGTCAGACGCCGTTGTGTTTGATGATTCTTTCATGAGTATTTCATTGAGCGTGCGCGTGTGGTTGGCGAACGTTTTCATGATTTTAAGCGCGACCGGCGTGTTCTTTACAATCAGCTCCGGATACTGGTCTTTTCTGACCGAGATAAGCACCACGTCAGTGAGCGCGATCGCTGATTCTATCTGTGAATGCCCCGACATACAGGGAATTACGCCTAAAAAGTCGCCCGGGCCGTATATGATAGGCTTTTGATCTAATACGCCTGTCGAAGTGAAAACCTGTGCGTGTCCAGTTTTTATAATGTAAAACCGGCTGTTGTCGCTGTCGCCTTCAATAAAGATATATGAGCCTTTTTTATAACTTACGAAAGAAAGCTGTAACACAATGCACCTCGTATACTGACTACATAGTATAGTAGCCAATGAAATGTCTGTCAATTCAATTACCGCGAAAGCTCGCGGCAGCGGCAGTTGCTCTGCACGCTGCGCGTGCGGCGGCGGGGCTGCTGCGTTTGCACGCGGGCTGTTTTTCTTTGCGGACCTGTCGCAGGGTGTTTACAGTGTGCTGTTTACAGGCCTGCCGCGATACTTCAAGCTGCCAGTTTGCTGCGAAGCAGTAAGCCTCTGCGGCTGCGGCAAGTTGACGTAACGGCTCCAGCAGGCTGACCGGGGTATTACGGCAAATTGTCTGAACAGCTGCAGCAAATTGATTTCGTTGCTGCGGCAAGTTGCTTTGGCCGCTCTGGCAACTTGACTTAATGGTATGGCAAGTTAACCGCATAGCTGTGTTAAGCTGCCTTAACAACATGGCAAGCTGACTTGCAGGTTAAACGCCAGTGTACTGCGGTTAGTGGATTATCTGCTCGAGACTGTCAAGACATGGTGCTGATGAAGAGGGAGAGCCCTCCTCAAAACAAATTACAGAGAACAAAGAAAGAAAAACAACCTTCGTGCACACGCAGCAGCCTCCCGCGGGGAACCCGCAGCCGGACAGCGCGCAGTTACGGCTGCAGGCTGTCCGGCTGCGCTGCGCCGGCGCCGCAGAAAATGATTTCACATTCAAGTCGGAATCCGGTCTGTTCGTATACTTCGCGCGCAACGCGGCTTACCAGGCGGCGGATGTCGGCGGCTGTTGCCGCGCCGGTATTTACGATAAAATTACCGTGCCATGGAGCCACCTGCGCGCCGCCTTCAGATATGCCGCGGAGCCCCGCTTCTTCGATAATCTTTCCGGTGGGCTTGCCGAATGCGCGGTTGTTTTTGAACACGCTGCCGGCAGAAGGCCAGTCAAAATGACCTTTGCTCATCCTGTCGGCGATGCGCGCCGCCGCGTGTTCCCGTGACTGCTGCTGTTCCTGCGCCGAAAGTTCCCGTACGCGAAAACAGACTTCGGTGATAATTTCCTTTGTCTGCTGAAACGGGGAACGTTTATAGTCCCAGTCATCAGGCGAGCAGATGTACGCCGTCTGCCGTCCCGTTTCTCCCGATATGCTGTGCGCGCTGTGCAGCACGTCGCTTATGGATACGCCGTAGCAGCGCGCGTTCATGTACGCTGCGCCGCCTGCGGTGCCGGGAAGTCCTGCAAAGTCTTCGAGCCCGCCGAGCGCGTGCCGTTCGCAATAGCGGCAGATGTCGTCAAACGATGAACCTGCGCCGCAGCGGAGCAGCAATCCGTCTGCCGTGCTGCGGGCCGTGCGCTCAAGCGTGATATGCCGGAGCCGCCGCGTCGAGATGACGGGAATGTCAAATCCCTCGTCAGAAACGACGATGTTTGAGCCGCCGCCGAGAATAAACCAGTCTGTGCCTGCGTCCCGGAGTATGGCGAGGAGGGCGGCAAGAGCGGCTTCCGTCTCCGGCTCAAAAAAGAGCGCCGCCTTTCCGCCTGTTTTGAATGTTGTGTGCGCGCTCATCGGTTCAGCATAGCGGATGTGCAGCGCTGCTGATATATCTGTATTGCATTTTTCTGCTATTTTACGTACATTAGGTATCATAATTCGCAGTAGTATACTATAATACTGTACAAAAAGCGAGGCGGTAATGGGATTACAGGTATATAATACGATGGGACGCGAGCTGCAGGAATTTGTGCCGATAACGCCCGGGCATGTCGGTTTTTACGGCTGCGGTCCGACAGTGTATAATTATGCCCATATCGGCAACCTCCGCGCATATGTGTTTCTTGATATACTTGATAAGACGCTGACGTTTCTGGGATACGACATTACGCATGTGATGAACATCACCGACATCGGTCACTTGTCGGGAGATTCCGATGACGGCGAGGATAAAATGGTGAAGACCGCCGAGGAACGCGGGCAGTCGGTGCTTGAGATTGCGCAGTTTTACACCGATGCGTTCTTTCGGGATATAGACCGGCTGCATATC
>DXHG01000244.1 GCA_019113455.1 Candidatus Treponema faecavium
GGAGGAGCCCCTCTGCTTCAGAAGCGGGTGCTCCTCCCTCCCCAAACCCCTTCCTCCTCACCAGCACTGTGGGTTTATAGCCGCACGTTTTGGAGCCAAACGGAAACTCCGCACGCTATTTGATGATAAATATCTCCGTTTTACTGCCTTCTGGTTCTTCTATTGTTTTCCGGTCAAAATCAAGTGATATGGTTGTATTCGCGTCTTTTGCAGCAAACGACGGATTGTCGGAATACGCTGTAACGGGTATATCTGTTTCCGGTGTGCCAAGCTCTACTGGCTTGTTCTGTCCGTCCTCAGTATCAAATGTACTATCGCTGTACATAAAGAATTTTCCGGTTTCATCGATAAGCGTATAGCCGGCAAGCGTTTCGCCGATACAGCGGATTACGGCCTGATATGATTCAGCATCGGTAAACACATAGTCATACCCGTATCCCTGCGTGTAACAGGTAACGGCGTTATTCACCACGTCGGAATCAGCGCTTTTTACCGCAGTTACCTGCGGCGCGTAATGAGACTCGCCAGTGACCGTATCTCCTTTCACTATTGTATGAACGGCTGACTTGCCGTTCTGTTCAATGCGCAGATACAGCGGGTCAAAACTCGTATTATTTGTAAACGTATAGGGGCCGGTTACCGGCTCGCCGCAGCCAGAGAGCGCAAACGACAGCGCCGCAAGAAATGTCAGACACAGAATCCTGTACATGTGCGTCAGTATACCGTATCCGAGCGGCGAGCGCAACACGGGATTTGCGTTTGCAGGTGCAGTCAACGAACGGCCAGCCCTCGACTGTCTTCCACGCGGCAATACCGCGTTCTTTTGTGCTGAAGCTCACGCCGGTTTTGAACAGTCTGTGCTTGTCGCCGGCACACTGGTCGGCGTATTTCTTTTCTTCGATTTGCTTAAGCGCGTTTTCAGCACTATCCAATTCTGTACGCAGCGCGCGCACCGGCAGCAAAAAACGGTGCAGCTACAGGAGCGCGATACCGGCTTTTGCACATTCCGCCGCCATTTCAGGAGGCCACACGCTCACCTGTGTTTCCCCGATGTGCGCTTTGCGCAGAAAATACATGCACAGCCGCGACTGCCCGATACCGCCGCCGACCGTGTACGGCAGTTCGCGCGCAAGCAGTTTGGTATGAAAGAGCAGCGTTTCCCGCTCGCTGCAGCCGCGCTGGGCAAGCTGTGCTTTCAGCGATTCAGGCGACACGCGGATACCCATGGAAGAAAGCTCAAATGCGCAGTCAAGCACCGGATGCCACACGATAAGATCCCCGTTCAGTCCTCGGTGTCCGGCGGCGTCCGTTTCCGTAATCCAGTCGTCATAGTCGGGCGCGCGCCCGTCGTGCGGCGCACCGTCGGCAAGCGGCGCTCCGATGCCGATAATAAACACCGCGCCGTACTGTTTTGCGGCGGCGTTTTCGCGCTCTTTAGCCGTGAGCCCCGGATACTGCGCGTATAAATCTTCCGCGTGTATAAAGGTTATCGCATCGGGGAGCAGCGGCTTAATCGCGTTATAACGGTCATAAATAAAAAACTCTGTTCGCTTGAGGCAGCGGTAAATGCCCGAAACGATTTCGCGCAGGAACAGCAGCGTGCGGTCTGATTCGTCTATCGCAAGCTCCCAGTCCCACTGGTCAACATACAGCGAATGTACGTTATCAAGCGTTTCATCGGCGCGAATCGCATTCATGTCGGTATAAATGCCGAATCCGCGCGCAAGTCCCATATCACCGACTTTCATCCGCTTCCATTTGGCAAGCGAATGAACAATCTCCATGCGGACATTGCCCATATCGGAGACTTCAAACGATACCGGACGCTCCACACCGTTGAGATCATCATTGAGCCCCGTACCGGCGGGTACAAACAGCGGCGCCGTAACCCTCGTTAAATTCAGTTCCGTAGACAGCGCAAGCTGAAAAAAATCCTTAATCATTACAATCGCGTGCTCGGTTTCGCGCACTGACAATATCGGTGTATAATTGCTTGGAATAGAAAGAGACGGCATAGTATCCCCGTGTATATGTTATACGACGCGCTTAGCATATCACCAGAACACGGTTTTGTCTATCCTGCTCACTGCGGATGCTGGTTATATTATAGAAGATACAGAAGAAACTGCGGAACAGAAAATTGTGCAGTCTGCCGTCGTTTTGCAGTATTTTTTATTCTTCCTGCGCGAAAGGCGGTACAGGCAGAAAGAGGCGCACAGCGGTGCCGCTGCACTTCCCATAAAAAAATTTGCCGATGGCAAAATTTTATTTTGTCGGTGGCTAAATTTTATTTTGCCGTTTATCCGGTAAGAAATTTGCCGTCGGCCAGCGAGACACTTGCCGATGGCAAACGTTTCATTTGCCGACGGCAAACTGAAAATTTGCAATCGGCAAGTGCGCCGCTGGCCAGCGGCAAAATTCACGTCTGATAAACGGCAAATATAAATTTTGCCGTCAGCAAAATTTTATTTTTTAAACGGGAATTTTTTTGCCAGCGGCAAATGTTTTTTATTGCAGGCACAGAACCGCTGTACGGCAGGGTTCCGGTATTTGCTTTTTGCAGGCAGGCAGCGATGAGCATATGCTTGCTGTGTATACTTGTACTCATGGCGTGGAACGCAGCGGCAAGTGTGCGTGCACACACAGCAAACTTCCTGCGGCAGACCTGCAAAGAAAACCCCGCGCGCAAATTGCCATCTATCCCGTTATGCAATAATATGCTATGATACAAAACATGTTTGGGAAAAAGAATATGAAAGCAGGTACTGCACCTGCCGTAAATGCAGATTCCCCCAGGGATGCTTCTGTCAGCACTAACTACAGCGAAGACATGTCTGTAATGAAGCGCGAAATAGAGGCCCTTGAGGTGCTCATCGGACGGTCTCTGGTTAATTCGGCCAAGACGATTGAAACAACGCAGGACAAAAGTTCTGAATTTGCCGATTTTGACGATCACCTCAAAGGCGTCGTCAGCTCCATTTTGCAGATTGTATCTGCGATTCAGGAAATGGATGACTTTATCGCGCGGCAGAACAAAGCGGTCGATTACACGCGCGACGCGATTGTGTCGATCAACAACTCTTTGCAGCAGGTTTCAAATATCACAAACGAACGGCTGTCTTCAACAGTCGAACTCACCGAATCGTCAAACGCGGGTTCGGAAAAGGTTACCAGGGTGCTCGGCGTTATCGATGTGCTGAGCAAGAATGTCGATGCGATTAAGGCGGTTATCGGCTCAATAAATGACATCAGCGAGCAGACAAACCTGCTTGCGATGAACGCGGCGATAGAGGCCGCCCATGCCGGCAAGGCGGGCGTCGGGTTTGCCGTTGTCGCCGGAGAAATCCGCAAGCTGTCTGAGAACACGCGGGTAAACGCGGCGAATATCGATAAAACGCTTAAGAGCATGATAGACACGCTCATGGAGGCGCGCCGCCTTGCAGACGAGGCAGGAGCAGCGATGCAGGTTATCGGCCGCAAGGTAGAAGAAACATCGGCGTCGCTTACGACGATTGCCTCAGACGTGCAGGATTTGAGCGCTACCGGAGACAAACTGCTTGATACGGCAGAAGGCATTGCGTCTTCAAGTATGGAGCTGAGCCGCCGGTCTTCCGACATTTCCGGCCACATTACCGGTCTTTCAGGCTCTGTGGAACAGGTAAGCTCGCTTTCGTCTTCGATTAACGACGACCTCACCGACATCGCGAAAAAGGCGCTTTCTTCGGTTGAAGTGTCGTGCGATATGATTCACAAAGTGTCCAGTGTGGAAAAGTCCGTCGTTGAGATCGGCGGGCTCAAGCAGGAAAACGCGCTTGATATGCCGTATGTGCTTGCCGTGCAGCAGCATATCAAATGGCTTGAATACGTGCGTATGCTGCTGCGCGACCGCTCGGTAACGCCCGAAAAGGCTCCCGGCGACTGCCACGCCTGCAATCTGGGCATGTGGCTTGACAGGTGCGGGCGCGAAAACCCCAACTTTAAGAATCTGGAACAGGTGCGCGCGCTTGAAAAGGTGCATAAGGATATGCACGACGCGGTGCAGGAGCTGTACCGCCAGCGCGATCAGCTGTCTGAACAGGCGCTTGAACGCAAGTATATCAATCTGGTTACGATATCAGGCAAAGTCGTAAACGCGCTTGGCGCGCTCTATCTGGTGCTGGACAAGCTCAAGAAATAACGGCGCGCGTTTCAGTTCTGTCGGCGCGCGCTGCGCCGCGGCTGCAAACAAAAAGCCGTCTTGCTGTTCTCCGTGCGGCAAAGGAGAGCGCAAGGCGGCTTTTTGCGTCAAATGCAGGCGCTGTTACTTTACACGCACGTTCCAGCCGTATGAATCGGCAAGCGCGCCGTACTGAATACCTTTAAGCATGTGCTGCAGTTTTTGTCCAACAGGGCCGGGTTCACGGTTGTTGTATATGGCTTCGGTACCGTTATGCGTAATGCTCTCTATCGGCGTGATGCCTGCCGCGGTGCCGGTAACAAAACATTCAGCGCCGTCTGCCATCGCTTCTTCGATAGAGACAGGCCGTTCTTCCACCGTGATGCCCTGCGCGCGTGCGAGGTCGATAACGCTTGCGCGTGTGATGCCGGGAAGTATCGTGTCTCCGAGTTCCGGCGTAACGAGCACGCCGCTTTTAAGATACACAAAGATATTGCATGATGAGCCTTCCTGCAAATAGCGGTGTTCCTGTGCGTCAAGGAACACGACTTCCATAAAGCCTGCGTCTTCCGCTTCTTTTTTCGCGAGCGCGGACATAACGTAGTTTGCCGCGCATTTAATGCCGCCGGTGCCGTGCGGCGTCGCCCTGATGCGGTCTGTCGTTACCGCCTTGGTGTTGGCGCCCGAAAAGTATGACGACACGGTTGTTGCGCAGATAACCACGTACGGTTCGCGCGAGAGCCCCACGCCGATTGCGCCCTCCGAGTTCATGAACGGGCGCATGTACACCGCTGAGGCTCCTGAGAAATTGCCTGTTTCCCACGCGCTGTCGTAGGTGGGAATATAGCCGAGTTCTGCGTTGCGCCTGATAAACTCAACGGAAGCAGCGACAAACTGTTCTTCAGGGAATACCGGACAGCCGAGTCCGCGCATGGAATGGGCAAAGCGGGCGGCGTTGCGGTCCGGACGGAATATCGACACGCTGCCGTCCTTGTGCGGATAGGCTTTCATGCCTTCAAAACAGCCGTAGCCGTACTGGCTGGTGTAGCTGACAGTGGGCAGACCGAGCTGATTGCGGTTTGCCAGTGTTTTTTCTTTTTCTGCCGAATTCATCTGCTGGAGTTCCGAATACGAAACGCGGTCTGATTCTATCCATTGTTCTTTCCATGTGCGGGAAGCCGGATCATATGCTGCCAGATAGCTGATCGGGTACATTTCCAAATTAAACGCCATAACGCGCCTCCATAGTAAGCTGTATTCGCAGGCGGCTGTGCGCGCCGCCGGGACAATACACGGTATTAGGTTCTTTATGAATATATCATGTTCTATAGTATGTGTAAATAACGCGCGTGCGCGCTGTTTTTCTTCGCGGTTTTTTTCCCGCGGGGATGCTGCTGCGCTTGCACGCGGGCTTGTTTTTCTCTCTTATTCTCCATAATTCACTGTGGAGCGGTAAGCCTTGAGCGTATACGTCTGTGTGCCGGCAGCAAAAAATTGCCGCAAAACCCGCAAGCCGGCAATAAACGCGGAATCAGGCCGTCGCTTTGCAATAAACCGCCTGCTCCGAATCCAGGTGCTGGAAAAGTAAGGAGAGACACAAATCACAGAGAGCAGTACAGCCCCCTGCGGGAGACCCGCAAAGAAAAAAGCCCGCGTGTACAGTGCAAAACATCCCCGCGGGGAACCTGCAAAGAATACAACCACGCGTGCAGAGTAAACGCCGGCGCCTCCCAAAAAACATGCGCGCATTTGCATGAAGCGGCGCAATCCGGTATACTTATACCGCGACTTAACAGCAGAATTCATGATAAGGTGAGGAATTGCGATATGGCTGTGAACTGCGGCATTGTGGGACTGCCGAATGTGGGCAAATCGACTATTTTTTCTGCGCTGACGTCTGCTCCGGCAGAGGCGGCAAACTATCCGTTTTGCACGATAGACCCAAACGTTGGCATTGTAGACCTGCCAGACGCGCGGCTTGATTTTCTGGCGAAGCACTTTGAAACAAAGCGGCGCGTGCCCGCCGCCGTTGAGTTTGTCGATATCGCAGGTCTTGTAAAGGGCGCGTCAAAGGGAGAAGGACTGGGCAATCAGTTTTTGTCCCATATTCGCGAGACGGGCATGATTGCGCATGTCGTGCGCTGTTTTGAGGATCCCGACATTGTGCACGTAAATAACCGCATAGACCCCGCCGGTGATATAGAGACAATCAATATGGAGCTCGCGTTTGCCGACCTTGATACGATAAACCGCCGTGCGGAAAAGGCGCAGCGCGCGCTGCGCGTCATGGCGAAGGACGAGCAGAAAAAGGCTGCGGCGGTGCTTGCTGTTATCGAGAAAATACGCCCGCTGCTCGAAAACGGCAAAAGCGCGCGTTCGGCGGCACTCACGCTTGAGGAGCAGGACGCCATATACGACTGTCACCTGATTACGATGAAGCCGCAGCTCTACGTGTGCAACACGGATGAAGACGGCTGCAAAATCGGAAGCCCGTATATCGACGCGGTGCGCCGCGTCGCGGCGGAAGAAGGCGCCGAGGTGGTAGTTATCTGCGGCAAATTTGAGGCAGAACTTGCCGGCATTGAATCTGCCGAAGAACGGCAGGCGTTTTTAAGCGAGCTCGGGCTTACCGAGTCGGGGCTTGCCGTGCTTTCGCGCGCGGCGTACCGGCTGCTGGGGCTGCGTACATTCTTTACGGCGGGCGCCGACGAGTGCCGCGCGTGGACAATACACGCCGGAGACACGGCGCCGAAAGCGGCGGGCGTTATTCACTCCGATTTTGAGCGGGGCTTTATCAAAGCGGAAGTATATTCGTTTGACGACCTCGTTTCATTCGGCTCCGAGGCCCGGATCCGCGAGGCGGGAAAATACCGCATGGAAGGCAAAGACTACGTGGTGCAGGACGGCGACGTTATATTCTTTAAATTTAACGTATAAGCGCGTGCGGGAATACATGCGCGATTGCATAAATGCGGCGGCGCCTATACAATACGCCTATGACTGATTTTGTTCATCTGCATGTTCATTCCGACTATTCGCTGCTTGACGGGGCGGCAAAGATACAGACGCTCATAGACCGCGCGAAAGAGCTGGGGATGCCGGCACTCGCGCTCACCGATCACGGCAACATGTTCGGTGCGCTGCGGTTTGAGCAGGCGTGCCATAAGGCCGGCATCAAGCCGCTTGTCGGCTGTGAGTTTTATGTCGCGGCAAAAAGCCGCCATGACCGCACCGGCACCGAAAGCGGCAACAGATACTACCATTTAATTCTTATTGCGAAAAACGTTGAAGGCTACCGCAACCTGATGATGCTTACGTCGCGGTCGTTTACCGAAGGCATGTACTATAAGCCGCGTATTGACGAGGAACTGCTGCGTATGTACAGCGGCGGTCTTATCTGCCTTTCGGCATGTCTTGCCGGAGAGCTGCCGCAGCTCCTGCTTGAAAAGCGCTTTGATGAGGCAGAGGCGCTTGCCTCGCGCTACCGCGAACTGTTCGGCGCAGAGAATTACTTTATTGAACTGCAGGATCACGGTATTGCGGAACAGAAAAAAGTGGCGCCGCTTCTGATTCAGACGGCGCAGAAACTGCATATCCCGATGGTCGTTACAAACGATATACACTATACGCTGCCCGAAGACGCCGCCGCGCAGGATGTGATGCTGTGCATCGGCACCAAGAAACTGCGGGACGACCCAAACCGCATGAAATTCAGTTCCGATCAGTTTTATATGAAAAGCGGCGATGAAATGGCAAAGCTGTTTCCTGAGTATCCCGAGATGCTCGAAAACACGCTCAAAGCCGCGTCGATGTGCGATCTTACGATTCCGCAGTTTACGACGCAGCAACTCAAGGACTGTCTGCCGGTGTATCAGATTCCCGAAGGCTTTGACAGCGACGAGGCCTATATGCGGCACCTGGTGTACACAGGACTTGAAAAGCGCTACGGTGCAGTTACCGATGAGATTAAAGAGCGCGCCGAATATGAGCTTGGCGTTATTACGAGCATGGGCTTTACCGGCTACTTCCTTATTGTCTGGGATTTTATTAACTGGGCGAAACAGCACGACATTCCGGTCGGCCCCGGGCGCGGTTCAGGAGCCGGTTCACTTGTTGCATACGCGATGACGATAACCGACATTGACCCGTTCCGCTTTAATCTGATTTTTGAGCGCTTCTTAAATCCTGAACGCATCTCAATGCCTGATTTTGACGTCGATATTTGCTACGAAGGGCGTCAGGACGTTATCGAATACACGCGGCAGAAATACGGGGATGCGCAGGTAGGGCATATCGTTACGTTCGGCACGCTGAAAGCGAAAGCCGTTATCAAGGATGTAGGGCGCGTGCTCAATATCCCGCTGAACGAAGTCAATATGCTTACCGCAAAGATTCCGGCAGGTGTCAAGGTGCATCTGCGCGATGCGTTTATCGACCCGCGCAATCCTCCCGACGATCCTAAAAACCCGGGAAAGAAACTCGACGTGCCGTCTGATTTCGGGCAGCTGATTCCGTATCGGGACGACCCGCGCTACAAAGAACTGTTCGATCTGTGCTTTAAGCTTGAAGACATGAACCGCAACACGAGCCTGCACGCATCGGGCATCGTTATCGGCAAAACGCCGCTTCCTGAATGGGCACCAGTGTATAAAGACTCTAAGACGGGCAAAGTGGCCGTTCAGTACACGATGGATATTATCGAGCCGTGCGGGCTTGTCAAGATGGATTATCTGGGGCTCAAGACACTTACGCTGATTAAGCACGCGGAGCATCTGATACGCAAGCGCCCGGGCTTTGAGCAGTTCCGGGCCGACGCCGTGAGCGAAACGGACAAAAAGACATTTGATTTGTTCTGCGCGGGAAAAACGTCCGCGGTATTTCAGTTTGAAAGCGCCGGTATGCAGAAAATCCTTAAGCAGGCGCAGCCGCGCAAGATTGAGGATATTGTCGCCTTGAACGCGCTGTACCGGCCCGGCCCGATGGACTACATCCCCAAATATATAGAAGGAAAAAACGATCCGAGCACGATAACGTATCCCGATCCGTGTCTTGAAGACATTCTCAAAGAAACATACGGCGTTATGGTGTACCAGGAACAGGTTATGCAGGTGGCGCAGCGGATTGCCGGCTATTCGCTCGGCGGCGCCGATATGCTTCGCCGCGCGATGGGCAAAAAGAAAAAAGAAGTCATGGACGCGGAAAAAGAAAAGTTCATCGCCGGCGCGGTGGAACGCGGCTTCAGCGCGGAACATGCCGCAGAGATATTTGAAATCATGATTCCGTTTGCCGGTTATGGATTTAACAAAAGCCACGCGGCGGCGTATTCGGTTGTTGCGTACCGCACCGCGTACCTGAAAGCCAATTTTCCCGCGGAATTTATCGCGGCAAACTTAACGAACGAGATTTCTTCAACGGATAAGCTGCCGGAATATATCGGCGAGGGAAAATCCATGGGGCTTGCGATTGATCCTCCCGATATAAATCGATCGTCGCAGGTGTTCGATGTCGTAGACGGCCGCATCGTGTTCGGCTTTATGGGAATTAAGGGAATGGGCGCTGCGGCCGCGGACGAGATCGTGCGTGAGCGGACGGAGCACGGTTCGTTTAAAAGCTTTATGGATTTTCTTGACCGCGTAGACCTGCACATCATTACGAAACGGGTGCTTGAAGTGCTGATTATGACGGGCAGTTTTGACAATCTCGGTCAGTCGCGGGCGGAGCTGTTTGCCAATCTGGACGCTGCGGCGGCATACGCGGAGCGCAAAAAGGCGGGAACGCAGTTTGGTCAAATCAGTCTGTTTGAAGACAGCGGAGAAGAGGAGTTTGTGCCATTTGCGTTTGAGCCGATTGCGGATTGGGATATGCTCGACAAGCTTGAAAAGGAAAAAGAATATATCGGCTGCTATGTGAGCGGCCACCCGCTCGATAAGTACCGCGAAACGATGAAGCGGTGTACCGATATGTCGTTTCTGGAGCTGTTCCGCGTGCATAACGGCAAGCAGTATACCGTTATGGGAATGATAAAGAATATCCACGCGTTTACGACAAAACAGGGAATGCCGATGGCGTTTGCAAAACTGGAAGATTTTAACGGAATGCTTGATTTGTCGTTTCCGCCTAAAGTCTGGGAACACGCGGCGGCGCAGATAAGCGAAGGCTGCGTTGCGGCGCTGTCCGTATGCGCCGACTTGACGCGGAATCCTGAGTATCCGACATTCCGCGTGTCCGGCATCATCAGCGAGGACGCGCTGCAGCAGCGCATTTATCAGGAAGTGCATATTAAACTGTCTCACTTTTCGGAGGAGTCGCAGCTCATGGCTCTGCGGGATTTTCTGCTTGACAACGCGGGTTCCTGTTCACTGTATTTCCACATACAGACGGAGCAGGGTGAAATGACAATACGCGCGCATCCGCAGATGAAAGTGTCAGGCGCGGAGTCTGTCGTCGAGTCTCTTGAACAGCAGCGATTTGTGGAATCAGTGTGGAAAGAATAGCATATTATAAGGAAGGAATATGTCTTTTATATTCAGTGTGCTCTCAGGAGCGTGTTCGGTATATCTGTTTATCTGTTTTATCCGCATCATTCTGACGTGGTTTCCCGGGGCGCAGTACAGCGCACCGGGCCGTTTTCTTGCCGCGCTGTGCGATCCGTTCTTGTCGTGGTTCAGGCGCTTTACGTTTCTGCGCATCGGCATGATTGACTTTTCTCCCGCCGTTGCGATGGGCGTGCTTGTTGCACTGTCTTCTGTGTTTGCGCAGCTTGCAGTGCAGGGCCGCGTGCTTGTCGGCGCCTCTCTTGCAATGCTCGTGAGTCTCTTGTGGTCAATAGCGGCATCTCTGCTGGGACTCGTGATTATCCTGCTCATCATCAGGCTGATTGCAGCCGTCTTTTGGCCCAATTCCACGTCGCAGCTCTGGCAGGTGCTTGACCGCTCGCTCTATCCGATAGTGTTCCGCATAACAAAAGTGATTTTTGGAAAGCAGCGGTATGTGCAGTACCGGACTGCGCTCATTACGGCGATAGTACTGGCCATTGCCGCAGAGCTCCTCGGTAATTTTATAATAAACAGCATCTGCATCCTGCTGGCGCGCCTGCCGTTTTAGCGCCGCCAGTGAAACTCTCTGATATTGCCGCGCCGGTATCGTCTATCGCGGGCGTCGGTCCGGCAACGGCGCGGCAGCTGGCAAACCTTGCCGTATACACGGCAGGCGATCTTCTTTCGTATTATCCGCGGAGCTGGGAAGACCGTACCGCGCGCGTGCCGCTCAGCGGGTACGCGCATGCGCGCGTGCACACGTTTGCGCAGGTTATCGCGCATGAATGGTTCGGCTTCGGCAGGATGCGTACGCTTAAACTCCGTATTTTTGACGGCTCCATGAGCGCAGAGCTGATTGCGTTTAACCGCCCGTTTTTGGAAAAAACGTTTCCCGTCGGCTGCATTATCGCTGTTTCAGGCACGTTTGCCGTGCGCTACGGCGCGCTGCAGTGCAGCTCGTTTGATGCGCAGGCAGCCGCAAAGCCTGAAGACGGCAGCGCGCTTTCGATTGCCGATTTCCGCGATCGGCCGCTGCCCGACGCCGCTGTGTATCCGGTGTATGCGCTTACGGCCGGACTGACTCAAGCGCAGCTTAGAAAAATCATCAGAAAAGCGCTGAACGAATACTGCCGCGGCATCGATGACGAAGTGCCCGAAAGCGTTATCGCAGAACGCACCCTTATGCACAAGCAGGAGGCGGTGCGGGCAATGCACCAGCCCGCTTCGCTTGCACAAGCGGAGCGCGCGCGGCGAACGATTATTTACGAAGAATTATACCGCTTTCAGTACGGCGTAGCCTGCCGCGCGCTTGCACACAAGGGCGCGCTGCCGCAGCTTGATGCGGAATACGGCGTGAGCGCTGCCGCAGGCGCGCTGCCCGCTGCTGGCGCAGAAGAAGAAGCACCGGTGTTTTATGAATCGCTTTCCCCGCGGCAGAAAACGCTTTTTGATTCGCTTTCGTTTTCGCTGACTGCTGACCAGCGCCGTGTTATTGCCGAAATGAACAGCGATATAGACCGCGGCTATAAGAGCCGCGCCGCGGCGGCGGCACAGGCGGATTTTGATGCGGAAGCCGCTGACGCCGCGCGGACAGTTTCCGGTGCAGCTGTATACACGATGGCGCGGCTGCTGCAGGGTGACGTGGGATCCGGCAAGACGCTTGCTGCGCTTTTTGCGTGCCTGCGCGTCGTCGACTGGGGCGGCCAGTGCGCGCTGCTTGCGCCGACTGAACTGCTTGCCCGCCAGCACGGAGATACCGCCGCGCGGCTGCTTTCACCGTGCGGCGTGTCGCTTGCGTTTCTGACCGGCAATATAAAAGCGCAGGGGCGCGGCGAGCTCCTTTCGCGCCTTAAAGACGGGGAGATAGACATCGTTATCGGCACGCACGCGCTGTTTTCAAAGAACGTGCAGTATCGCGATCTGCAGCTTGCCGTTATCGATGAACAGCACCGTTTCGGCGTGCTGCAGCGCAATGCGATTATAGAAAAGGGGCGCAAACCGTTTGCGCCGCACGTGCTCATGATGAGCGCGACGCCGATACCGCGCACGCTTGCGCTTACCGTGTTCGGCGATCTTGACGTTTCGATTATCAAAACAATGCCCGGCGGCAGAAAGCCGGTTAAAACATATTTGACGCGCATGGGAAACGAACAGCGTGTCTATGATTTTGTTGCGAAAGAAATTGAAGCCGGACATCAGGCGTATTTTGTGTATCCGCTGATCGAGGAATACAGCGATGACGCCGCTGAAGAAGGAACTGAAAACGGAGAGCAGGCGCGGAGCAGGCGTTCCCTTAAGACGGCGGAGCAGATGTTTGAGTATCTCTCGCGCACCCAGTATCCGCACTATACGGTCGGGCTGGTTCATTCGCGCGTGGAAGAAGCGGAACAGCAGCGGGTGCTTAATGCGTTCCGCAGCGGCGGCGTGCAGATACTGGTTGCGACAAGCGTTGTCGAAGTGGGTGTTGATGTGCCTAATGCGACGTGCATGGTTATCGAGCACGCCGATCGCTTCGGCCTTGCTGCGCTGCACCAGCTTCGCGGCCGTGTGGGGCGCGGCAGTCTGCAGTCGTATTGTTTTCCTGTATACAGCGCAAATTTGTCGGAGACGGGCAAGGAGCGGATGCGCATATTGTACGAAACGACAGACGGGTTTGAGATTGCCGAAAAAGACTTGCAGCTCAGGGGCGCCGGAGAAGTGTCCGGTATTCAGCAGTCGGGATACTTTACGATCGGCCTCGCAGATCCGGTGCGCGATCAGGAACTGCTGATGCTCGCGCGTCAGGATGCGTTCGCGCGCGCAGCTGTAACGCAGGCGCAGCCCTGAACAGCAGTCTTTCTGCATGGAAAGAAAAAGCAGCCGGAAACGCAGCACATTTGCCGGCGGCAAAAAATTTCCCATTTAAAAAATAAAAATTTGCCGATGGCAAAATAAATATTTGCCGTTTATCAGACATACATTTTGCCGATGGCCAGCGGCGCACTTGCCGATTGCAAATTTTTTGTTTGCCGTCGGCAAATGAAACGTTTGCCATCGGCAAGTGTCTCGCTGGCCGACGGCAAATTTCTTACCGGATAAATGGCAAATTTTTCGCTGATCGGCGGCAAATACAGGCAGTCCCGGCTGCCGCCGTCTTTGCTGACGGCTGGGTACATGTGCCTGCGCTGTTTCCGGCGCTTTAGAAGCAGGTCATCGGCAGTTAACTTTTTTTGCAATCAGGCAATATATAACACTTGCCGGCGGCGTGCGTTTTTGCGTATATTATAGGAAACATACGGCGCATGGTGTTATGATGCCGCTTGCCGTATTCCGCTGTCTGACGGCTGTATTGTTTTGACTCTTTTTCAGCAGTGTATGCACGCGGTGTGTCTTTGTGACGCACCGCTTTTTTTATGCGCGCAGGAAATATGCGGACTGTGTACTGCTGTTTTTTCCCGTTGTCTGCCGGTGGTGATTATTTGCTTATAATACAAGAAATAGTATATGCTCAGTTCTTTTATGCATGAGCAGTGGCCGCGTGCGCTGTTTGGCACGGATTCTGCATATATTTTTGTACCCAGACGTGTAAACGATGACAGTATTTTAACAGGAGTGCAATATATATGAAACAAACGCATACGCAGACAACTGCAGATAACTCGGTGCTTGCCGCCTATCTTAAAGAAATAAACAGAATTCCCCTTTTGTCGCGCGATGAAGAAACCTCTCTTGCCGAACGCGCCGCCGCCGGTGATGCCGAAGCGAAAAAACGGCTCGTGAGCGCGAATCTGCGGTTCGTTGTGAATGTTGCTAAAAAGTATCAGAATCAGGGACTTGAGCTCTCTGATCTTATCAATGAAGGCAATATTGGGCTCTTGACCGCAGCAGACCGGTTTGACGTATCGAAAGGCTACCATTTTATATCGTATGCGGTGTGGTGGATCAGGCAGGCGATAATCAAGGCTATCTGTGAGCAGTCGCGCATGATTCGTCTGCCGCTTAACCGCGCAAACGAGCTTGTGCAGATTGAACGCGCGCGCCGTGCGGTAAACGGCAATAAAACGGAAGAAGAAGAAATCCGCGAAGTTGCTGACATGCTTGAAATGGAACCGCAGCATGTGCGCGAAATGCTCAGTATCTCGCGCGAGATGGTATCGCTTGACGCCGCCGCGCGTTCTGCGGAGCAGGACGGAGCGACGCTCGGCGAGTTTATCGAAGACACCCGGTATACAGCGCCTGAGCAGCACGCGATGATGCTTTCGATGAAAGAAGAAATACAGCATGTGCTTTCAACGCTCTCGCCGAAAGAGGCGGACGTGCTCCGCTGCCGGTTCGGCTTAAACGGCGGCAAGGCGATGTCTCTGAGCGAGATCGGTTCCGTCTTTAAATTAACAAAAGAGCGTATCAGGCAGATTGAACACGCAGCGATTACTAAATTGCAGCAGCCAAGCCGCCTTGGCCGCCTTGAAGCGTATGTCGCCTAAGCGGCGGCAAAGCGCATACGGGTATCTATAAAAAAAAGAGCAGGCGGAATACATACGTGTCCGTCTGCTCTTTTTTGCGCGCGGTTTGCCTGCCCGTTCAGCAGCGGCGCTTACTCGGCGCGGATACTGGTGTTCTTTACGACTACATCGTGCGATGAGCCTTCTGCGATGGACGCCTGCGAGACAAGCGTCAGTTTTGCTTTCTGCTGCAGCTCGGTGATAGACAGCGCGCCGCAGTTGCACATCGTGTGGCGGATTTTGCTGAGCGTGAGCGTAACGTTGTCGTGCAGCGTACCCGCGTACGGCACATATGAGTCGACTCCCTCTTCAAATGCCATTTTGCGCTCGCCGCCGAGGTCGTAGCGCTGCCAGTTGCGGGCGCGGTTTGAGCCTTCTCCCCAGTATTCTTTGACATAATTGCCGTTGATGATGAGCTTGTTTGTCGGGCTTTCATCAAAGCGCGCGAAATAGCGGCCGAGCATTACAAAATCGGCGCCCATCGCGAGCGCGAGCGTAATGTGGTAGTCATGCACAATGCCGCCGTCTGAACAGATGGGAATATACACGCCGGTGCGCTCGTAATATTCATCGCGCGCTTTTGCAACTTCTATGACTGCCGTCGCCTGGCCGCGGCCGATGCCTTTCTGTTCGCGCGTAATGCAGATGGAGCCGCCGCCGATGCCGACTTTTACAAAGTCCGCGCCCGCTTCCGCAAGGAAGAGGAATCCCTCGCGGTCAACGACATTGCCCGCGCCTACTTTTATGTGTTCGCCGAATGCCGTGTGTATGTCGTGCAGCGCCCGTTTCTGCCATTCGGAAAAGCCTTCCGAGGAATCGAGGCAGAAAATGTCCGCGCCTGCGGCAATCAGCGCGGGCACGCGCTCCATGTAATCGCGCGTATTGATGCCGGCGCCGACGATGTAGCGCTGTTTTGAGTCGAGCAGTTCAAGCGGGTGTTCCTCGTGCGAGGCGTAATCCTTGCGGAATACCATGGAGCACAGGTGCTGGTCTTTGTCTATGATCGGCAGCGAGTTCAACTTGTGCTTCCAGATAAGATCGTTTGCTTCCTGAAGCGTAATGCCGTCGGCGCCGGTGATAAGGTCGCTGAAGCTCGTCATGTAGTCTCGGACTTTTTCATGCGGCGACGTGTGCGAAATACGGAAATCGCGGCTCGTGATAATGCCGAGCAGCCGTCCATTGGGCGAGCCGTCTTCGGTAACGGCAATTGTGGAATGACCTGTTTTGTTCTTTAAGTCGAGTACATCCTGGAGCGTCTGGTCCGGCTTGATGTTTGAGTCTGAAATGACAAACCCCGCCTTGTAGCTTTTTACTTTCGCGACCATTTCTGCCTGCTGCTCGATTGTCTGAGAGCCGTAAATAAACGAGATGCCGCCTTCTTTTGCAAGCGCGATCGCCATTGTGTGATTCGACACAGACTGCATGATCGCCGATACCATTGGGATATTCATGGACAATGCCGGTTCCTCGCCTGTCTTATACTTTACGATCGGTGTTTTAAGCGAGACGTTTGCCGGAATACACTCGGCAGAAGAATAGCCGGGAATCAGCAGATATTCGCCAAATGTGTGAGACGGTTCTTCAAAGTAGTACGCCATGAAAATACTCCTCAATGTACAAGAATTGCTATAAAATTAGTTCAGTGTATAAGAAAATACCTGATCATGTCAAATCGAAGTTGTCTGCGCGCAGCGTAAACACAGCCGCCGTGCGGGTCTTATGATTTAAATTGCAGCGATATGGCGGTGCCTTCGCCGAGGGTACTCTGCGCCGATATTGTTATCTGCATACGCTCGGCGACGGCTTTCGCAATCGCGAGGCCAAGGCCGCTGTTTCCCGAGGCGCGGCTGCGCGCTTTATCAACACGGTAAAAGCTTTCAAATATATGCGGCAGATCTTCCGGCGGGATGCCGCAGCCGTTGTCCGATTCGCAAAGCACGCCGTCTTTGTACGAGAGCGTGATGCGCGGCTCGGGCGCGCTGTACTGTATGCTGTTCTGTATGAGGATGCGGAGAATCTCTTTAAGCCCCTCCGCACTGCTGTGCACAACCGCTGTGTCAGGGCAGTCGACGGTGATGCGTGCCTGCGGCGCAATCAGCGCGAAATCCTGCTGCACCGAAAGCAAAAACGGCCGCAGCTGAATCGGTTCTTTTGTGTATACAGAAAGCGCCTCGTTCCGGCTCCGGTTTAGTTTGAACAGCGATTCTATAAGATGCGTCATTGACGCCGTTTCACGCTTGAGAACGGCAATCGCTTCTTCAAGCACCTGCCGGTCGTTTTTTCCCCAGCGGTCAAGCATGTCGGCATATCCGCTGAGCACGGCAAGCGGTGTTTTGAGTTCGTGCGACACATCTGCGGTAAACCGTTTCTGCTGTTCAAAATCCGTCTGCAATCGGGCAAAGAGGTTGTTGAATGTATGCGCGAGCAGTTTGAGTTCGTCATCGGCACCGCTCTCGTCAAGGCGGCGGTCAAGATGCTCGCTGCCAATTTCAGCGGCTTGCTCGGTAATGCGCCTGACCGGACGCAGCATGTTGCGCGTGGCGCGGTAGGCAATCATCCACGACACCATAAGCACCGGTATGCAGCACGCGGCGAAAATTGCCGGCATGAGGTGTATGAGGTCGTCTGCGGTATCGGCGTCGATATCCTGCGCTGCCTGGATATGAAAAGTACGCTCAGGATAGCCGTTCTGCGTGTCGGCGGCGACCGTTACGGTTTTTGCCGCATAGAGCAGGTTGAGATTGCCGTCGATAAAGAAATTCTCGCGGTAATAGCGCTGCGGGCTTTCCGCAGGCGTTTCAGGCAGCTGCGGTATCATCGGGTCATTTGTGCGCAGCAGCCGCCCGTTTCCGTCTGAAATACGGTAAAACATGTAATACGGAATACCGTTTACGTCAGGTGCGTGCTGATTGGGGTTCATTGCGCGCACCGTGTCTTCAAGCAGCTGAATCGTTTGCAGTACATCGCGGTCGCGTTCATAGAAAATGGCGCGCCGCGTTAACAGCAGGATAATCGCCGAAAAGCTCACGATAGAGACGGTGATAATCACCGTGAGTATGGACGCTATGCGGAACGAAATGGAATGACGCCCGAACCGGATCATCAGCTCATTCCCCGGCAATACGGTAGCCGATGCCGCGCAACGTCGTAATAAGGGAGTCTTTGGCGGCGGTGTTTTTTTCGTCCAGTTTGGCGCGCAGATACCGGACGTACACGTCTACGGAATTGACGTCTATGTAATGATCTTTTCCCCACACAAAATCGATAATCTGCTCGCGGGTAAGCGCCTTGCTCTTATGCGCCGCAAGACAGAGCAAAAGCATGTATTCCGTGCGTGTCAGGCTGATTTCCTGTCCGTTTTTTGTTACGGTGCAGGCGTTTGTATCAAGTTCGATATTGCGGATGCGTATTTTCGCCGGAGGGGTTCCCTGCTGTGCGTAACTGGCGGTGCGCCGCAGCATACTTCTGATGCGCGCAAGGAGCTCTTCTATTGCAAACGGCTTTGTTATATAGTCGTCGGCGCCGGCATCAAGGCCCGAAACCGTGTCCATCGTTTCGCTGCGGGCGGTTACGAGGATAACGGGCACAGAAGACGTCTTTCGTATGCGGCGGAGCACTTCAAGCCCGTTCAAGCCGGGAAGCATAATATCAAGCAGCACGAGATCCGGCGCGGACTGTTCAAACTGTTCAAGACCGGCAGGCCCTGTTGCTGCGGCGGATACGGCATAGCCTTCGTGCGCGAGTTCAAGCTTCATAAGAGAAGCGATACCCGCGTCATCCTCTATGATCAGTATCCGCTCTGCCGCCATATGTTCCCCTGGTTATTCCGAAAATGATTGACCGCCGTGAGTATCATACCAGTACCAGTAGACATATTCAAGATCGTCTTCGCGTTCGTATTCCTGGTCTTCGTCGATATAAACAGGCGGAATTTCTTCAAGCAGCGTTCCGTTCAGCGTGCGTATGCCGGTAAGCCGTATGCTGATAACGCGGTGCCGCCATTGCGGCAGTTCCTTAATAACTATTTTGTCTCCACGGCGCGAAAACTTAATCGGTATATCGCCTGCCTGTGCGGCAAGCGGTTCATCGTCTATAATAAAACAGTCAGGACTGACGGATGCAGGATCCGCAGGAATGTTGAATTTTATTTCAATCTCGCCGTGCTCCCGCTCAATTTCTTCTATATAAAAGAAGCTTACGGACGAATAGAGATTGCGCTCGTGATGCTGCTGTGCAGTGAGCGCGGCGGCGCATAAAAAGAGACTGACTGTGCATATACGGATAAAAACAGTCTTTCTTTTCATGATTTGAGTATAGCTCATGTTCTGCAGGAAATCATTAAAATAGTATTAAAATCGCACGAGTCAGTGTGCGGCGCTGGATTCGCGGGCCCCCGCAGGGGCTGCTGCGTGTGCACGCGGGCTGCTTTTCTTTGCAGTTC
>DXHG01000245.1 GCA_019113455.1 Candidatus Treponema faecavium
TTCCATAGAAGATGAAATAAACAAAATGTAACTTCTTTTTTAGAACCACACGATGTCTCCGGCTTTTTGTTCCTCCTTTTTCATGCGGCTGCGGTATTCTTCTTCCCGCTTTTTCAGCATCGCCTCCGCCGCCAGCCGTTTCTGTATAAACTTGAGCCACACACGCGACGTTTTAGGATCAAAAAAGATTTTTCTCGGCAGATTTCCGCCGACATTCGATGATTTTACCGGAATTGACTCCCGCTCCAGATAATCAAACGCGAACGCGATATTTTCGCTTCCCACCTGCACCACCGCGTCTTCCGTGGAATCAAAGATATTGCCGCCGCCGAACACCTTGGCCGTCAGGTGCTGCTTCTTTGCGCCGCGCTTGAGCATATCGTTGAGCAGCAGCTCTATCGCATACTCGCCGAAGCGGCCCGCCTGCGCGTCCGCATGCCCGCGGTTGTCGCGCGCAAGCATAAAATGATTCATGCCGCCTATTTTAGTGCGCGCGTCAAACAGCGTGATTGCAATACACGAGCCAAGCACTGTTGAAATATACTGGCTGTCGTCAGCCGTCGCAAAAAATTCTCCCGGATACAGCGTTACGACATTCTTTTTAAAATGGGAATCAAAATACATATTCAATGGAATACTTTCTCCTTACTCTGCTATCTGTAATAATCGGCTGTTCCGCTAAAAAAACGTTATATCTCCTGAATCAACACCGCTTTCAACCGCAATGCCGGCTATTTTTCCGGCAGCCTTTTTATGCGACGTGATAGTAAACCGCTCGATAAGCGACTTGAATTTGTCATTCTGGATTTCCCATGAATCGAGCCCGCGCACGGAAAGCTTTTCCGTCCGGCGGTGCTGCATATCGGCAAGCTGTCCTGAAAGCGTTGACTCTACCGACGAAAACACCCGCGCGCCTTCACGCAGCTCTTTAAGCAGCCGCGACACCTCATCGCATTTTTCCGAAAACCCATCGGGATACACGGAAAAATGCTGCATAATCGAGATAATATCGTCTCTTGAAGCAAGCAGCTTTGAAAAGAAAGCAGACCGCTTACCGCGGATATCGGCCATCACCGCATTTGACGACGCTATCTCATCGGAAAACGATGCCAAAAGACTGTCTATTTCTTTTAAGAACACCTCTATAAGATTCTGCATCTCGTCGAGCGACTGGTTCGCTTTCATAATGAGCCCGTCCATATCGTTTGCGGAATCCTTGACAGCGCTTATCGCGGCGTTTTTCGCTACTTCTATCTGCTGCAACACGCGCACATGCTGCAGGCGTCCGATAACAGGGCGCAGATCACCGAACACCAGATACATCGCACGCCCTTTTTCGGATATGGCGTGGCACGTGCGCACCAGGTCTTTCTGCGCGACAAGCGACGAGGAAAAACGGTCAAGCATCGACTGATACAAATCGACAAGCTCGTTAATGCTCGTCATGAGACTTTTTTCTTTGCCCTCGTTCTGCAAAAACGTGTCGATATACGACACGCGCAGTTCATCCACCATATTCAGAATATCGGTAACCGTTTTCCAGTTATTGCTGAAAATCGTATTGCTCTCGTTCAGATTGCCGCTGATGTCGCGCAGTATTTCTATCGCGACCTGATACAGCTCCGCGTTCAGCGATACCGTGTCAAGAAACTGCTCATCGGACATCGTACCTGCTACCGGCAGTATCTCGTTGAGGCAGATAACTACCTGGTCAAGCGACTGCCTGATAATATCCTGCATCTGGATGCCTTCCATCGCCTTTGAAATCGGCGGCCACACCGTCTCAGCCTTCGTCTCTATCTGCTCAAGCGGCGCGCCGACACCGTCTAGCAGCGTCTTTAATATTGCCGTGCCGGAAAAACACTGCGAGGCAACGCCCTGCTGCGACGCGGAAATCGTGGAAAACATATCCTTAAGCGTATTTATGTTTTTGATAAGCACGCCTTCTTCGTCGATGAGCTTAGCGGAATAGACAATCATTTCGTTTGACAGGCGCTTGAGGTTTTCCGTGATGCTTGAGAACGCGCGGCCTTTTTCTCCCGACTTTATTGAAATAACCATCGCGTTCAGCGCAATAAGCTCCATATCCTCGCTGCAATGGCGTATATCGTCAACCTGTACGTTCACCTTGCCGAGCGCGTCTATTTCCTGATTCAGTTTTTCAAGCAGCGGCGTGTACACGCTGTCTCTGCTGCCGAAAAACCCTTCTTCCTGCGCAATCATGTCCTGGTTACCGTCAGACAAAGACTTTAAGCCTTCGCGCAGCAGTTTGGAAGACGAGTTATGCTGCACGCGCAGCAATTCAGGAAACAGGGAAGAAAGCGTTAAAAAAGCATGTTCGATATTTTTGCTGGCGCTGTGCAGCGTGTCCAGCAGCTCTTGCTTGTCCATAATGGTGCCGTATGCCTCCGTCTATAATAGGGTGTCTCAGTATGCAGCAGCAGAGGCTGAATCAGTTTGCTCGTTCTGTGTCTGCAAACGCGCAGAAAACGCCGCCTGCAGACGTTCCAAATCGGCGTTTGCGTTGTCTTCCTGCTCAAGGATATCGTTGAATCCGTAGTCATGCGCGAGCACCCGTTCAGCAGCATCGCGTATGCCGGACGCGAACGGACTGTTTGGAGCAAGCAGGCACACAGGCGTTCGGCGCGCGACCGCAAGCGGAACAGACTCATCGCGCGGCAGAAAGCCGATAAAATCGAGATGCAGATCGAGCTTATGCTGCGCGAGCGAACGCAGCCGCCTGCCCATCTCAATATCCTGCGCCGTCTGCCCCATATTGAGGATAACCTGCGGGCGGAACAGCGAAAACTCCTCGCGCGCGGTCTGTCCCGACTCAGGAAACGCGGCGCATATCTCGTCAAGAACTGCCGGAATCGTGTATTCCGATCCTTTCGTGTTTGACTGAATACCGTTTTGAATGAGCGCGCGTTCCTCGCTTTTTGCACCGAACTGCCTCGTTAAAAAACGGAACGCCGCTGCCTTTAAAAACGAATAGGCGTTTAATATGGAAGTAATCTCCGCCGTCGTTACCAACAGCGAGTTATGCGTCATTAAATAGAAATCAAGTATATTGTAGGTACTGCCGCCGCCGAGATCCAGTATCGCGTAATCCGCAGAAAGCTGCGCTATTTCTTTCATGATCTTTTTTTTCATGAAGAAATCGAGATTCGGCGTTCCCGGAAACAGGCAGTCTCCGGCTATAAAGAACAGGTTTTCAATGCCCGTGTCCTGCACCAGCGCATCAAGGTGATCCGCCTGGCGGTAAATAAAATTCCCCAGACCGGCGCTGTTGTTTTTAAGACCGAGCAGCGTATGCAGGTTTGCGCCGCCGAGATCAAAGTCGCACAGTACAACTTTTTTGCCTTTTTCTGCAAGGCTTATCGCGAGGTTGACAGATACGGCGCTCTTTCCTACACCTCCTTTGCCGCTTGCAACGGGCAGTATATTTACCATATATCAAGTATACCACATGATTGTATCACATTCAACGCAGAAAACCGCGTGCGGGCGCATAATTTTTTTTGTCAGCCTGCGGCTGGGGCTTTCTTTTTTCTTTTTTATTCTCTGTAATTTGTTTTTGGGGAGGGAGG
>DXHG01000003.1 GCA_019113455.1 Candidatus Treponema faecavium
TTTACCGCCTGTACTGCCGCATAAATGAGTTCGCCTGCACCGTTTCCTGCGGCAATACAGCCTGCGTCTGCGTGCTCCGCTTCCGCAAGGGCGGCGCGCAGGCGGCGGCTGTACGGGTCGGGATAGCGCGAAAACGACGGCAGCGCACGGATAAGCGCCGCCATGCCTGAAAGCGGGAATCCCAGCGGGCTCGTGTTCGCCGAAAAATCAAGCGGCGGCGTATGCCGTTCTGCGGTGCAGTACGAAAGCACATCGCCGCCGTGTCTGAACGGGTGCATATTACTGTGCATATACGCCGCACAGCACCGGAAGACAGAACAATATGCCGATGCAGAAAACAGCTGCCATATATATGAGACGCACCATGCGCACGATGTCGTGCGCGCAGGCGGCGCGGAGCGCGTCGCCAATCCAGGGTTTGTCTTCCATAACGCCTTCGTATCGTGAAGGGCCCGCAAGCCGAATCCCCAGGAGACCGGCGGCGGCGGCTTCTGTCTGCCCCGCGTTCGGACTTGCGTGGCGGAACCGGTCGCGCCTGAACACGCGCCAGCCGTTTTTCGCATCAAGACCGGCAAGCGGAGACACGGCAAGCAGCAGCAGCGCGGCAAGGCGGGACGGAATCAGGTTGCATATATCGTCAAGGCGCGCCGCCGCCCACCCAAAGGAGCGATACCGCTCATTCTTATAACCGAACATGCTGTCAAGTGTGTTTACCGCTTTGTAGCACATACCAAGCGGCACGCCGCCCACGCACAAAAACAAAAGCGGCGCAACAATCGCGTCGCAGGTATTTTCAGCCGCCGTCTCTACTGCCGCCCTGATAACAGCGGCGCGGTCAAGCTGTGCGGTATCGCGCCCCACAATGTGTGAGACAGCTGCGCGGGCGTCCTGCAGGCTGCCGCTTTCAAGCGCGCGGTACACGCACAGGCAGGCGCTGCATAAGCCGCGCACCGCCGGTATCTGAAACGCCCAAAACGCCTGCAGAATAAAAGAAGCCGCCTGAGAAATATCTGAAACGAGCGAAAGCACATACGCCGGTATTCCGTATGCGGCGGCGCACACGGCGCACACGACAACGCAGCCGGCGGCCCGCTCGCCGTTTTCAGTTGCGGGAAATATGCGCCGCAGGATCCGCTCGCCGCAGGATGCAAGCCGGCCTAACAGCACCACCGGATGCGGCAGAATACGGGAGTCACGCAAAAAAAGGTCAATACATACGCCCAAAAGCAGCGCCGCACGCAGCATATTACACTCCGTACAGCCGCATGTCGCTGAAAAACATATCCGCTGCGCCGCCCTGTTCCGCACCGCGCCGCCGCAGCACCGTTTCAGCGATTCCGCAATTGGGTATCTTCACATCAAAGTACGCCGTTCCGCGCAGAAACTGCTCGCAGAGCGCCATAATAGTGCCGCCGTGCGCGGTGATGATAAGATACGGCAGCTCTTCTGCGGCAGCAGTCGGCGCGTCATCCTCCGCAAACAGCGGCAAAGAGCGGAACGCCGCACAGACCCGCTTCTGAAACGCCGACTTGCTTTCGCCGCCGGGGCACACACGCGTGCAACCTGAATCAACCCACGCACGGTACCGTGCATCAGCCGCAAGTTCCGCGGCGGTATGCTGTTCAAACGCGCCGAAATCCATTTCCGCAAAGCCCGGCACCGGTACAACGCGCGCCTGCGGGAACAGCAGCGAAGCCGTCTCCACGGCCCGCATGAGCGGAGACGCATAGACAATCACCGTGCCGCCGCGAAACGACGCCGCCGCGCTGCGCACCGCGTTGTGCGCAGCAGTACGGAGCACATGCCGCCTCCCCTGCTCAGACAGCGGAATATCCCAGCTGCCGCAGTACCGGCGCTCTTCATTTGCCGCGGTTTCTCCGTGCCGTATTAAAAGAATCCGGCGGCAGTTACACGCCGCGTTCATGTGGGTACGCTTCCTTTAATCGGCACTGCAATGCCGCAGCACATGCGGATAACGGTCTCCGCATATAAAGCACACACGCGGTTAAGCAGTCCGTGCGCCTCACGCAGTGTGCACAGCGACTGTTCTGCAGGAATTACGCCGCAGCCCGTTTCGCTGCATATTACCGCTTTTTTCTGCCGCACAAGCTGCACCAGGCGTTCCCGCTCCGCTTCTTCAGCCTGCATAAAACGCAGCGCGAATGAGTCTGTAATGATAAATACTGCGCACGCGCTTTCGGCACAGCTGTCAATATCGCCGTCATGCATGCCAAGTTCGCGGCGCACAAACGTTTTTCTGCCGGAACCATAGCCGCCGGTTACCAGTATCACCCGATGCCTCCCGTCATAAATGCCGAAACGGCGGACACCGCGGCTATCGCGCCGAACGAAGCGAATTCCGCCCATTGCACAAACCATCCGGCAAGATCGCCGCTCGCACCGCCAAACCGGCGGCACAGCCGCACATACCGGACGCTCACCGCACCCTGCGCGGCGGCGGCGGCAAGACCGTACCACGGCGCATACAGCGAAGCGGCAAACGACAGCCCCAGCGCCAAAGCGCCGCATACGATCCGCACCGCGCGTTTGTTTGCCGCGCCGGCAAGCGCAGACAAAAAGCTGCTTTCTGCTGCCGGCGCCAGGGACACCGCCGCAAATGCGGAAAGCAGGCGCGAAAGCGTAAACGTCAGCGCGCAGGCAGCCATGTACTGGGCAGACGGCTCAATGCCTGCGGCAAACGCCGTCATGCCGATAAACCAGCTGCAGCAGGCAATCAGCGCAGACGCGCCGCAGTGCGAGTCTTTTAGAATCGCAATCATTTTGTCTCTTTCGGCATGGCTCCCAAGCGCGTCAGCCGTGTCGCACAGACCGTCAAGATGTATGCCGCCGGAAATCATCACCGCAAGCAGCGTAAGTCCCGCGCCCTGCAGCAGCGCAGGCAGCTGCAGGGCGCCGCACACGTACAGCCAGAGGCTGCACACGCCGCCTGTCACTGCGCCCACGAGCGGGAACGCGCACAGCACATACCGCAGATTCCGGTCGTTCCATTCGCTTTGCGGCACAGGAATCGCCGAAAACAGCGAAAACGCGAGCGCAATCGTTTTCAGCACAGTTACCATAGTACAGTTCCTTTTATTACAATGGGAATACCGGCCGTCGTCTCTATGACTGCCGAACAACCGGCAGCAAACCGGTTGCGAACCTCGGCAAGCGTATCCAGATAGGCGCGGACGGCATCGCTGTATGCGGTTCCTCCGGCAAATATATCGGAACATACAGCGATAAGGCAGGCGCACCGGCGTTCAAGACGGCGCAGTGCAGACAACATACTGCGCACCGTATCATGCACCGAGCGGCAAGTTCCGTCAGGCAGAAAAAGCTCATTTGCCGCAAGCACCGTCAGGCACTCAAGCAGCACGACAGCACCGGCGGTTCCCAGCGGAAATATCGTTTCTCCTATGGAACGCTCCCGCTCAACAGTTACAAACCCCTTGCCCGCACGCTGTCTGCGGTGCGCCGCAATGCGTTTGCGGGCGGCGGCGCTTTTATGTTCCATTGCCGCAAGATAGTACAGCGGGCCGCCGTATTTGATATGCAGCATCTCCGCAATGTGTTCGGCACAGGCGCTTTTGCCGCTTGCAGCGCCGCCGGTTACAAGCACCGTCACGGCTTTGCCGCGCCAAACGTTGTGTACGGCGCAATACCGGACGCGGCAAAACTCGCCGCCTGCGTATATACCGCCGCAGCCATGTCCAGGAGCGGCAAAAGAGCCGCCGCTCCCGTACCCTCGCCCAGACGCATATGCGCCGCAATCGGCGCCTCAAGGCCAAGCGCCTCAAGCACGAGCGCGCCGGCAGGCTCATCGCTCACATGGCTTGCCAGCAGATACGGCTGCACCGCAGGGCAGAGCCGCACGGCGCACAGCGCAGAAACGGCGCTGATAAACCCGTCAATGATAACCGGTATGCCGCACGCCGCACACCCGATCATAAAGCCAGCCATCGCCGCCATATCAAAACTGCCCACCTTTGCCAATACATCGTATACATTGTGCATATCCGGCGCATTGCGCGCAATCCCCCGCTTTACCGCAGTCAGCTTGCGCGCAAGACCTGCCGCATCGAGCCCGGCGCCGGGGCCTACCGTACACTCAGGCTCAATGCCGAGCAGCACGGAACAGACTGCACTCGCCGCCGATGTGTTTCCGATACCCATTTCCCCGCAGGCGCATATGGTATACCCTGCGTCAGCAAAATCACCGGCGGTATCGGCTCCTGCGTCAAGCGCCTTGTCTAACTGTT
>DXHG01000026.1 GCA_019113455.1 Candidatus Treponema faecavium
CGGATAAACGGCAAATATAAATTTTGCCAACGGCAAATTTTTTATTTGCCACCGGCAAAATAAATATTTGCCATCGGGAAATTTTTTGCCGACGGTATATATCCAGCCGCACACCATCGTTGCAGCAATACCGGCTGCCGCAGTGCCCCAAGCGGCAGTTTTAGGCTATGTCCTAAACTGCGTAAGCAAACCGCAGGTCTGCATCTGGAATAAGAAAGGAAAAAGACCTGTAAAATGCAAAACACCTTACAGTGAACTGCAAAGAAAACAAGCCGTGCGTACCAACGCAGCAGACACCCCGCAGGAACCTGCAAAAAAAACAAGCCGCGCGCGCAGCGCACATGCCTCCGCCCCTGGAGCTCTGTCAGAGCACATTGAAAAAAAGTGCGATTTATGATATGAATATGTCGGCATATCGTATGCACGGCATACCTGCATACCGATGTGCCCTCCGTGGTCCATTAGCTCAGCTGGATAGAGCGGTTGCCTCCTAAGCAACAGGTCGGACGTTCGACTCGTCTATGGGCCGTATGAACAGCGACACGATAACGAAGCCTTCTCTCAGCCATTGGGCGGATCAGACTGCCGATAAGATTATCCGCGAGCGCGGAGATCTTGACGTGTATACCTGCGCGTCAGGCATTACGCCTTCCGGTACAGTGCATATCGGCAACTTTCGCGAAATCATTTCCGTTGATCTTGTAGTGCGCGCGCTGCAAAGCCGCGGAAAAAACGTCCGCTTTATTTATTCCTGGGACGACTACGATGTGTTCAGAAAAGTGCCGCAGAACATGCCGAACGCCGAAAAACTTGCGCAGTATCTGCGTTTTCCTATCACGCTTGTTCCTGATCCGTTCGGCCGCGATGAGTCGTATGCGCGGCATCATGAAGTTGACGTAGAGTCGGTGCTTCCGCTTGTGGGTATTCATCCAGAGTACCTGTATCAGGCGGAACGGTATCGTTCGCACCGGTATGCCGAGGGCATGAAAAAGGCGCTGCAGAACAGGGAGCGCATTAAAGACTGCCTGAACCGCTTCCGCGATGAGCAGCATAAAATTCCTGCCGATGAGGCATACTGGCCTGTTTCCGCATTCTGCGCTCAGTGCAGCCGCGACACGACCGTTATCGACGGCTATGACGGCGAATACGGCGTATCATATCACTGCACGAGCTGCGGTTTTTCTGAAACGGCTGATCTGCGCACTTCGTCAGGCATTAAGCTTGGCTGGCGTGTTGACTGGCCGATGCGCTGGGAGCACGAACACGTGGTGTTTGAGCCTGCGGGCAAGGATCACCACAGTCAGGGCGGTTCGTTTGACACGGCGCGGCTTGTTGCAAAAGAGATATATGGCTGGCAGGCGCCGGTGTCGTTCCGCTACGATTTTATCGGCATAAAGGGAACGCCGGGCAAAATGTCGTCTTCAAAAGGAGCCGTGATCAGCCTGCGCGATGTGCTTAACGTGTATCAGCCTGAAATTGCGCGGTATCTGTTTGCCGGCACGCGCCCCAATACGGAGTTTGCAATCAGCTTTGATCTTGATGTGCTTAAAACATACGAGGACTATGATCGCACGGAGCGGATTGCGTGGGGCGTTGATAAGGCGAAAAATGAACAGATATACGCGAAAGAACGGCGTATCTATGAGCTTTCGCAGGTTGACGGTATGCCTGAAATGATGCCGTATCAGGTGCCGCTGCGTCATTTGTGCAATTTACTGCAGATAAATTCCGGCGATATTGATGCGGTGATTGCCGGTCTGCCCGATGTTGCGCCTGCGCAGGAACGGCGGCTGCGTGAGCGCTGCCGGTGCGCGTGGTACTGGATCAGCGAATGCGCGCCCGACGACTTCCGGTTCTCGCTGCGCCTTGACGGGTCGCGCGCCGAGCTCGATGGGGCGGCGCTTGCGGCGGTAAAAAAACTGCGCGATGAAGTGGTGCCGCATATGGATGAACTTGCGGAAAAGCCGCTTTCTGAGGCGGTGTACGCTGTCGCCGGCGAGTGCGGGCTTGAACCGAAAGCGCTGTTTGCCGCCGTGTATCAGGCGCTTATTGCAAAGGATCAGGGGCCGCGTCTTGCAAGCTTTATGAAAATTATCGGGCGCGCGCGTCTGGAACAGATACTTTCCGTATATTGACAAGTGGTACAGCGAATCAGTATTCCTGCTCCGAACCGTTCCGGCGGCGCATAGCCGGCGTATTGACGCCGTTGCCGCGTATAAAAAAATTGACAGATTGCAAAAGTGCCTGTATGCTTATAATGAAAATTATATTAGTAAAAAACTTTATTTTATAGTTTTATAGTAGGAACAGTTATGCGCTTAAACTCTAAATATTCGCTGATGGTGGTTATTGTCGCCGTTATCGTTATCGTTAATTCCATTACGCTGGTGCGCGGTTTTTCTTCTATTATAGAGCTGAAGAATTTTGAAAATACGCTGAGCTCAATAAACGTGTCGTTTATGCAGATAGCGGCGTTTGACAGCAATATGCGCCTTAAAGGAACCGATATTAAGAATCTGGCCTCCAACTGGGATGAGCTTGTTGCCGATGTGGAAGATAATCTTATTGTGCTGGCTGAATCTCCGGCAAACCGGATGCTGCCTGACGAGATGCTCGGCGACCTTGAATCCTTTAATTCCTATTGGAATGTGCTGCGCGGCATGATTGTCAATATCAGCGATCAGTACGTGTTCTTATCGAATTATACGTACAGCGCGGTGGTAGAAAGCATTATTGAAACTTCCGGTATGGATTCCGCGGTGCGTATGTTTTCCGGTACGGAAAACTTGGGCGAAGTGCGCGACGCGCTGACACGCATCAGCAGTTTTATGGCGGTATTCCAGAATTCGCAGGATCGCTGTGAAATTGTAATTATGCGGCTGAGCGACAACGTCTCGGCTCTTGCTGAACAGCGCTATGAGATGTTCAGCATATTATCGCTGCTTATGGCGGTTGTTTCAGCGCTGATTGTTATCTGTTTGACGATGCTTGTAACGCGCCACCTGATCAGCCGCATAAAGATTGTGCAGTCCATATCAAACGAGCTTGCGTCGTGGAATTTGACGGTGCGCACCGAGGCGGTGCAGAAAGACGAAGTGGGAGACCTTATGCGGAATCTCAATTCCACGATACAGACGCTTGATTCGTTTCTTGGCGGCGTAAAAACGATTGCCGCGGACGCGGCATCATACGGACATTCGGTGAATAATGAGGCTGAAGACATCGCCGCCGCCGCGGCACAGATAGAAACAAGCCTTGAGAATTTCAGGGAACAGTTCGGTGCGCTTGATAATGCCGTTGAGCGTTCCGTTTCCGCTTTGAGCGAAATGGAAGATGCCGCACGGACGCTTGTTGCAGACAACGAGGTGCAGTCGCGCGCGATTCAGGAGAATTCGTCTTCGGTCGGCGAAATGGCGAATACGCTTGCCGAAATTGCCGGCATGGCTGAACAGCGGACAGAAAGCGCGACGGTTATACAGTCGCTGGTCAGAAACGGCGATGAGAAAATTACTGCAACGAACCAGCTTCTGAATGAGATAAACGGGCAGCTGAGCGAAATAAGCGAGATTGTCGATATTATCAACGCGATTGCGGAACAGACAAACATCCTTTCGATGAATGCGGCGATAGAAAGCGCCCATGCCGGAGACGCGGGCAAAGGTTTTGGTGTTGTTGCCGAAGAAATCAGGGTGCTCGCGGAATCTACCGGAGAAAACGCGAAGCGCATCGGTCGGTCGCTGTACGCGATTGTATCGAAAGTGCAGGACGCCAATGTGTCAAGCGCGGATGCGGCCGTTGCGTTTGGACAGATAAGCGAACAGACGGTTGATATGCTCAATTCGCTGCGCGACATTACGCAGGGCGTTAAGCTCGTTGACGATAAGACAAAGCAGGTTGCGCAGCGTACCGACGAAGTATCGCAGACGGCTCAGCAGATAGACGGCTACTGCGACCAGCTGTCTAATCAGCAGGCTGCCGTATCGGAGCAGATCAATTCTATAAAAGCGGCTTTTGCACAGGCGATGTCAGGCGTTACCGAGATACGAAACGGCACGCAGCAGATTGCACAGCGTATGCAGAACATTACGTCGAGCAGCTCCGCCAACTGCGACAAGATGGAGCAGCTTGGCAATGAGCTTGATATATTTAAGACATCCTGCGCGGCTGACGGCGGCGCGCCCGAAAATACAGCCCGCGCTGCGGAGACAGCACCAGAAACAGCAGCGCCGTAAGATACGGAAACGCAAGCAGCACGGCTGACGGTATTGACGGAAGCCATGAAATATTTTGCATATTATTTGCGCCGTACTGCGCCGCAGTAAACAGCAGCACGGCAGCCGCAGTTCCTGCGGTTGTGCGTCTGCCTAAAAACACGGCGGCAAGCGCCGTCCAGCCCATCCCTGAACTGATATTGGGAACAAACGCAGAGAGCCTGAACGCCAGTATGCAGCCCGCGCAGGCGCTGCCTGCCGCGGCGATGCACCAGCTGATATTCTGCCATTTTGCCGCGGATATGCCGCGGACTGCAAGCACGTCGGCATCGCTTCCGCAGATTTTTATGTACTGACCGCTTTTTGTATACTCATACACCGCCATGCAGACAAGCGCCAAAAGCCACCCTATGCAGCTGAGCTGCACCCGCGAAAACAGCGCCGTATACTGAAACGCCGCCGAGGTGAGCACACCCTTTGTGTGATAGACGAGCGGCGACAATACGGTTATAAGGCCGTTTGAAAGCGCGTTTGCAGCAAGCGCCGTGAGAAAATAATTTGCGCGTGTATATTGGCTGAACCGCGCTATGCCGTACATGAGCGCGGTGCAGACGCACACGGCGGCGGCTCCTGCGAATAACGCCGCGGGTATCTGCGGCAGCCCCGCCTGGGCAAGGCAGACGGCGGCGGAAAAGCAGCAGAACGCCGAAAGGTTTATGATTCCTTCTGAAAATACCGCGAGGATACCGGCGCGTTCGCTTGCAAGCGCGCCAAGCGATGCGAGCAAAAGCGGTGCTGCGGCAATCAGTATATCAGAAACGAATGCAGGCATATCAGCTTTGTTCCTTTTTTATACGCACGATAAATTGCGCGGAAATGCACAAAAGTATTGCCGCCTGTATGATGCCGGTTACGTCAATTGTGAGATTATTGGTGAGAATCGCTTTGTCGGCGGCGCTGAAAAGCCAGCCAAGCACCAGGCAGGCGGGCATAATGGCGAGCGGATGGCAGCGCGCAATGAGCGCAGCCGTGAGCGCGTTCCAGCCCATGCCGGCATAAAAGCCCTGCGGACAGCAGTAATACGTACCGGCGGCGGCACAGAAACCTGCAAGGCCGTGCATCCCGCCTGAAATAAACATACCGGCTATGACGGCCCGCTGCGGGCGCAGTCCTGAATAGCGGGCGAATTCCTGTGCAGAGCCGCAGATACGGAACCGTTTGCCCGCCTGTGTCCTGTACAGAATGAGGGCGCACGCGATGCACAAGGCTGCAGCCGCAAAGAACGATATATTGAGTGCCGATGGCGGCAGCAGCTGTGTAAGGCGCAGCTCCTGCGCGATGCGCGGCGTTGCAAGCAGGTTTTGCGCTGCATCGCGGAACGGACCCGCTATTGCCGCATCGATAAGGGGAATGGACGCGGCGGAAAGCAAAAACGAAGAAAGCAGTTCGCTTACATTGCGGTATACTTTCATCATGCCGCAAAAAGCCGCAATCGCGCCAGACACGAGAAACGCCGCTGCTGCGGCGATAAGCAGCACGCAGCCTGCCGGCAGCAGTCCCGATGCCGGCGTCGCCGCGCTGAGTATGAGCGAAGCGGTAAAGCCTGAAAGATATATCTGGCCTTCCCCGCCTAAGTTAAAGCTTCCTGATACAATAGCGCACGCCGCGCCGAGCGCGCCGAACGCAAGCAGCGCCGCCGTATTGAGCATTGAGCCGGTATAATACGGCGCTGAGAACGGCCCTGAAAAAAACTGCGCGAGTGTCTGCATCGGATGCGCGGAAGAAAGGGAAACAAGCGCCGCCGATATGCCGATGCCTGCTCCAAGCGCGAGCAGGGAACTTTTGAGCTGCCGTACCGCGCGTTTTGTGTGTATGGTTTTTAGTCGTGATAAGAATGTCATGCAGTACCGCCTGCGGCGTGAACCGGCGCTTGCAGCTGCGCTGCGCCGATGCGGGTGAGCGTTCCGCCCGACAGCATAAAGCGGTGCGTGCAGTATGCGGTCGGATACTGGCCGCGGGCGGCAAGGATAATCACCGCCGTGCCGCAGCGCTGTGCCAGCATCCATAAGCGGACGGCGAGCGCCTGCGCCTTTGCCGTGTCCAGGCCGTGCAGCGGATCTGATAACAGGAGAAGCGGCGGCGAGAGAGCAAGCTCCCGCTCAAGAATGAGGCGCTGCAGCATACCGCCTGAAAGCGATGACACCGGATCATCCGGCGCCGCTTGTATCTGCGCCTGCTCGATAAGGTTCTGCGTGCAGCGGCGCGGGTCTGCAGGCGCATATGCCGCGGTGCAGACTTGTTCCGCCGTCAGCGCCGGATGCGAAGCTCGGTACGTGCGGTCAAACGGGATAATCGCCGCGCCTGCGCGCCGCAGAACGCCGCAGGTATAGCGGCCGCCGCCACGCCTGCGCGCCGCAAGATCAAACCGCCTGGGTGCTGCCATGTCCGTGTGCAGGTATATATGCCCTTCTGCCGTGTCCTGATACATGCCGGTAATCACGTCTTCGAGAAGCTGCAGGCCATTTTCCCGCTGGCCTTCAATGAGCGTTACTTCCGCCTTTAACGCTGAAAACGACACGTCAAACAGCGCCGCTCCTTCTTTGGGGCGTGCGGTTATCCGTTCCGCCGCGAATACCGCGTGCTGCGGCTGTTCGGGCGCCGTTCCGGCGCGTTCGGCAAAAACGGGCGGCGCGGCAGACGTCCGGTCCTGCATCAGTTTTTCTTCGATCTCCGCCGCCGAGACAGTTCGATTTTTGTTGGCGATGCAGTCAGACACAACGCCGTGCTGTAATATGAGAATTGTGTCGGCGTGCGCCGCAGCTTCGCGTATATTGTGGGTAATAAGCAGTATCGCTGTCCCGTCTTTCGCAAGCCGCGCAGCGCTGTCATACAGAAGCCGCGTCTGCTGCGTGTCAAGCGCGGCAGTCGGTTCGTCGAGAATGAGCAGCCGGCAGTTTTGCCAGAGCGCCGCGAGATACGCGGTGAAAAACCGCATATCCGCGTTCAGGTTCGCGCACAGCACGTCAAGCGGAAGCTCCAGGCCCGGGAGTGTGCGGCGGAGCAGCTCGTCCGTGTCATGCTTTATTTTTCTTCTATTTATAATGCCGAATGCAAACTGTGGTTCGGCACCGAGAACGATATTTTCACGAGCAGAAAGGCTCTGCGCAAGGAGCGGCCGCTGATGCACGATGCGGATGCCCGCCTGCTGCGCGTCGTGTTCGCAATACCGTTTGCGGCGTTCCCCGTCTATGATGATTGCTCCCGACGTCGGCTCAAGGCTGCCGGTTAACAGCGCGGCAAGCGTTGATTTGCCGGCGCCGTTTTCGCCGAGCAGTGCGTATACGCTGCCTGCTTCAAATGAAACAGAAACATGCTGTAGGACCGCTTTTGACGCAAAATGCTTGCAAAGCGCTTCGGTTTGCAGCGTGAACATATCAGGGCGACGGAAGCTGCAGCTCCCCGGAAGTGATTCTGTCAAGTTCCTGCTGCATTGCCTGCCGTATCGCGCTGTTTACCGTTGATTCGTACAGCGGGTCATCGGTGATAAAGTCTATATAGCCTTGTTCAATGCCGACTGTCTGCGCGCTGCCGAACGGCGTGTTTCCGGCAAGAAACTGCGCGGCGGCCTCCTGCGCCATTTTGTCCTGATGCATGACCGTGCTTGAAATAATATACCCGGGCGCTTTGGCAAATCCGTTGTCGTCAAACCACGTGATGTAAAAACTTTCTTCCTGCGCGGCAGCGATAACGCCCTGCGCCGCGCCGCCGGCAATCGGCAGAATAACGTCTGCTCCGTTCTGGTGCATTGAGCGCGCAAGCTCCGCCGCTTTTGTTGCGTCGTACCAGTTGCCGACAATGCGGAAATCGACGGTAATACCGCTGTCAACCGCGCGGAGCCCTTCGATAAATGACGGAAGAATAATATCGTTCATTACGGGATATTCCTGTGCCGCGATGAGGCCGACGGTTTTCGCTTCATTTGCATACGGCATCTGCTCGTGCGAAGCTGTTGTAACAAGCCCTGCCATATAACCGGTGAGGTACGCCTGTTCGCGCTGATTGTAGCGTACGGTGAATATATTGCCGTTGTCCTCGCAGTACGCGTCAAGCAGGATAAACTTTTGTTCAGGGAACTGCTGCGTAAGCGGAACGGCGATGTCCGGCATCGACGGATTTGACGAAATGATAACGTCGTATTCGCCGGAGGCAGCAACGGCTGTGAGCCTGCCTGACCATTCCGCCTGGTTTGTCCCCGCTTCAATGACGGAAACCTGTACCGGAGCATCCGGCGTTTGGGCGCTGTGCTCCTGTGCGGCTGCCTGTACGCCGTCTGCAAGCATCTGATATACGGCGTTGCCTGAAGTAACGCCGGGCACAAAAACGGCGATGCTGACAGCGTCCGCCGGTTCTTTCTGCGTGCAGCCGGCCAAAAGCGCAAGCGCGGCTGCGATATATAAGAGCTTATTCATGCGGCTATGATAGTTTTATATAAAACTATTGTCAATACGCCGCGTGCGCCAGTTTGCGCCGTCAGCTGCTGCGGGACAAGTTTTGCCGCCGGAAAAGATTTGCCGATGGCAAAATTTTTATTTGCCATTTATCCGGTAAGAAATTTGCCGTCGGCCAGCGAGACACTTGCAATCGGCAAACGTTTCATTTGCCGACGGCAAACAAAAAATTTGCAATCGGCAAGTGCGCCGCTGGCCA
>DXHG01000027.1 GCA_019113455.1 Candidatus Treponema faecavium
CGCTCGCGTCGGGCCGCAACGTAAACGTGCTCGTGCTCGACACAGAAGTGTATTCCAATACCGGCGGACAGATGTCAAAGGCGACGCCTATCGGCGCGGTCGCCAAGTTTGCCGCTTCCGGCAAAACGACGAGCAAGAAGGATCTGGGCGCAATCGCGATGAGCTACGGCTACGTGTATGTTGCCCGCGTGGCGATGGGCGCCAACATGAACCAGGTGATTAAGGCGTTCCGCGAGGCTGAATCGTACAACGGTCCGTCTATCATCATCGCGTACGCGCACTGTATCAACCACGGCATCAACATGAGCATGGGTCTCACAAACCAGAAGGAAGCTGTTTCGTGCGGTTTATGGCCGCTGTTCCGCTATGATCCGCGTCTTGTTGAGCAGGGCAAGAACCCGTTCCAGCTTGACAGCAAAGAGCCCGATTACAATCTGGCTGACTTTATGTACAAGGAAGTGCGGTTTAAGTCGCTCAAGGCGGCGAATCCGGAGCGTGCGGCAATGCTGCTTGATAAGGCAGTTGCCAAGGCAAAACGCCAGTATCAGGAATATAAATATCTGGCTGACCGTGGATTCTAACCGGCTTCTTGCCGAATAAAAAAACGGAGCGCGTATGCGCTCCGTTTTTTTAGGCTCCCGCTTGCCGGCGGCTGCCTCGCTGTCAGCTGATCGTAATAATGCTGTTCGGCGGCACGGATTTTGTTACCCAGGTGTTTCCGCCGATAATGCTGTTTGCGCCGATAACAGTTGTGCCGCCAAGAATCGTTGCGCCAGCGTAAATCGTTACGCGGTCTCCGATGGTGGGGTGGCGTTTTCTGTTTTGCAAATCTTTCCGCACGCTGTGCGCGCCAAGCGTAACGCCCTGATATATTTTGACATTTGCGCCGATGATGCACGTTTCGCCGATGACGACGCCGGTGCCGTGATCGATAAAGAATGACTGTCCAATCTGCGCTCCCGGGTGAATGTCGATGCCGGTTTTTCCGTGGATGTATTCACTCATGATGCGCGGAATAATGGGAACGCCGTTCTCATAGAGAAAATGCGCCACGCGGTGTACCGTAATCGCTTCAAACCCGGGATATGAAAGAATGATTTCCTCATGTGAGCGCGCAGCGGGGTCTCCGGCAAGCGCAGCCTGCAGGTCGAGCATCAGCGTCTGTCTGATGTCCGGAAGCGCCTCGATAAGTGCGCACACGGTCTGTTCTGCAAGATTAAAGCAGTAGGTGTTTTGTTTTTGTTCCTGCATACACAGATACATGAGCGCCCGCTGGGTTTCACGTGTTAAGTCAGCAATAACACGGTGTACGGTTTCGCCAATGCGGTAGCGGAAAAGTTCTCCTGTCTGCAGTTCCTGTGCGGCAAAGCCCGGAAACAGCAGGTTTTGAATATCGCGCAGTATAGTGATAACATTCTGCCGGTTCGGATAATTCTGGATGCCCTGTATGTTTACTGCCCCGTATGTCGTGTAGGAATCAAGCAGGTTATTGATAAGTGCGTCAGTGTTCATCATAGCAAAATAATACGGATATGGGCGCGCGCTATCAAGATTGAAACGCGCCGGAAAAATCGGCGCCGCGGATGAATGGCACGCGCAGCAGTAATGAAAACGCATGAGCTCTGATCTTATGGTGCTGCAGATATTGCGCGCCGTGGCGTTTTTGTGTACTATCTGTCTAAAACAATCAAAATACTGTATAACAGCGCGAGCTGTTAGAAGGAGCATAGTTATGCAGGCAAAAAAAATTGCCGAACACGTGTACGCGCTTCATGCCGATATAAAAGACGCGCCGTTCTTTGAGGGGTTTTGGCCCATTCCCAGCGGCGTAACGCTCAATTCCTATATCGTGCGGGGAGAAAAAACCGCGCTTATAGACTTGTACCGCGACTGGGAGTCCGCGCCGGAGCAGATGGACAGCCAGCTTGCCTCGATTGGGCTTTCCGCAGACGCCGTCGACTATGTCGTTCTCAACCATCTGGAACCGGATCACAGCGGGTTCCTGCAGGAATTCCACAAGCGCAATCCGCGCGCTCAGATTATTGCGACGGCGAAAGGCGTGGCGCTCGCCGAGAAATTCAGCAAGGCGGGCAGCGACGCGAACTACCGCGCGGTAAAGACCGGCGACACGCTCGATTTGGGAAACGGCATTGTGCTGTCGTTTACCGAAGTGCCGAATGTGCACTGGCCTGAGACGATGGTTACGTGGGACGCTAAGTCCGGCACGCTTTTTTCGTGCGATGCGTTCGGGTCATATGGCAAGACGGGAGAGCGCGTCTTTGACGATGAGTTCAGCGCGGAAGAACACGCACAGTTTGAGCGCGAGTCACTGCGCTATTACGCGAATATCGTTGCGAGCTTCAGTACGTTCGTAAAGCAGGCAATCGCAAAGCTCGCGCCGCTTGACATTAAGGTTGTCGCGCCGAGCCACGGCATTATCTGGCGGCAACACCCTGCCGAAATTATCAGGCGCTACAGCGCGTATGCTGAATACAATACCGGCGGCGCGCTCAAAAATAAGATAACGGTAATCTGGGGCTCGATGTACGGCAGCACGAAAATCGGCGTTGACGCGGTTGTGCGCGGCATTGAGCGCGCCGGACAAAAACTTGCTGCCCAAGGCAAAACGCCGCCTGAGTGCGTCGTGCTTGAAATACCGGCGGTCGACTCGTCGTTTGTGCTTGC
>DXHG01000028.1 GCA_019113455.1 Candidatus Treponema faecavium
TGAACTGCACGGTGGCAACGGAAGAGACGCGCGCGCTGTTTGAGCTTGGCGTAAAGGAATTTGACGCGCTTGCCGCGCAGGCAGAACCGGGCGCCGGCGGCATTGTGTTTCTGCCGTATTTCAACGGGGAACGCACGCCGAATTTGCCGCATGGCAGGGCCTGCATCTGCGGAGTCACGGCGGCAAACTGTTCGCGCAGCAATATCGCGCGCGCTGCGATGGAGTCTGCGATATTCGGTATGAGGCAGGCGCTTGACGTGTTCCGCGAGCTTGGGTTTGCACCGCAGGAAATACGGCTGACCGGCGGCGGCAGCAAGAGCCGGTTGTGGCGGCAGATTACGGCAGATATTATGCAGCTGCCGGTACAGATTCCCGACACGGACGAGGCTGCCGCGATGGGCGGCGCGCTGCAGGCGCTGTGGTGTCTCAATCATATAGAAGGCAATGCGGTCAGTATTGAAGCGCTCGTGAGCGAGCATGTCGGCATACAGGAATCAGAGACGGCGTTCCCGGATGCGGATGCCGGTAAATCATATGACGCGGCATTTGCCGAATACGAAAAATATCTTAACGCGCTTTCTCCGCTGTTCGTGCAGTAAAACGTGCGTGTACAAGCAGCAAAGCTGCACAGCAAAAAGCCTGCCGGTATGGCAGGCTTTTTTTTGAATGAAACGCACGGTGCGTTTAGGGGTTTTCCGTTATCTGTATATCAATAACGAGCGATAAGACATAGCTTTTGCCGTTTATGACGGTAAACGTCTTTTCTGCTTCATAGTCTCCGACGGTAAAGCGCACCGAATGGCTGCCGGGCTCAATTTCAACCGCTTCTGCCGCAGGCTGCCACGGCACGCCGTCAAGCTCAATGACTGCTGTTTCAGGTGCGGTAATCTGGATCGTGGACACGATTTCCTGCAATGAGACGGCAAGCGTGGTTGTTTTTGCCTGCTCAATATTAAATGTCCGCACCTCATTGCGGTAATAATCAGAGACAACGGCAAGATGGTGAATGCCGGTGTCAAGGTATATGCTGTTGTTGTCAAGCGACGCCGGTTCATCATCAATGAATATCGTGTATGGCGACGCCTGCGCTTGAGTTTCAGGATAGGCGATTGCGAGTTCGAGCTTGCCAATGTTTTTATATACCGGTTTAGCCGATACGGTGATGTGCGACTGCATTACTTCATCAGGAATGCCTTTCATAACCTGCTGAAAGCGTACAAATATATACTGATCGTCTGCGGTAACGACTATCGGCAGAACAGTTTCATACGGCGTTGACTGCATCTGCTCGTCTTCTGCCGGGATGCGGAGCGTAGTGCTCAGCTTTACCGGAAGAATGTCGGTGTATACGCGTGAACCGGAGTAGTCGATAACGTCCTGCGCCGGTTCAGGTGCGATGTCCGTGTATATCATGTACGCGGTTGAGTCATAGAATTCCATAAGCTCGGACGGCAGTTTCAGTTCTATGTCGATACAGGAGACATACTCCCTGTTTTCTTTTGCAAGCTGAATAGCGACGGCATCATTCAGGCCTGCGGAGACAGTGGTATTGAATGGAAGTATATACATATGTCCTACGCGGAATGTTTCCGCATGGGTGCATACGGTTAAAAGCGTACATAACACTGCTGCCTTGATTTTACGCATAATGTCCTCCGGCTTGCGGATGTTATGACTGTCAGTCAAAATCCCGTATCAGTCCGCTTGGATCCTGCGCCTGCCCGTTTATCCGAATTTCAAAATGCAGATGCGGGCCGGTTGACGCTCCCGTTGAACCGACTAAGCCAATCCTGCTTCCCCCTGAAACGTGCGCGCCCTCGGCTACTTGTATTTCAGACAGATGTGCGTACACGCTGCTCATATCGCCGCCGTGATCGATGACAATGTAATTGCCAAAGACATCATCCCCCTCCACGGCAGATTCAACCGTGCCGGCTTTGCAGGCAAGCACCGGCGTTCCCAGCGGAGCGGCAAGATCAACACCATTGTGGAATAAAAATTCGCCTGAGATAGGGCTTGTCCGCATACCAAAGGGAGAGGTTAAAACGCTCTGTTCAAGCGGCATCCGCAGCGCCGGATCGAGAAAAAACGCCCGCTGCGTAACGGTGAATCGTTCTTTTGCAAGAAATCTGAACCGTTCGTTCTGCACAGTATACCATATATCGGCAGTTTGTGGAAAGCCTTGTTTTGACAGGAGAATTTCAATATCGCTTTCCGGATGTTCTGGAATAAAGAGGCCCTGCGCTGCCGGAATAATAATTGTTTTGCCTTCAAGCGGTTCGTCAGCGGTGCTGATGTGATTCAGGGAAGCAATCGTGTCGTATAGAATACTGCACCGCGCCGAGATAGAAAAAAGCGTTTCGCCTTCCTGCACCGTGTAGCGGTAAAAATATACCGGCACTTCGGTATTGCCGCGCGCGCTTTCCATATAGAACTGCTCCACCTGCTGCATGAACGTTTGAAACACCGGATTGCGGCTTTCAAGCGAATCAAGCGGCGTTATCTGTACTTCTTGACAAAAGAGCGCGTACCGCATATTAAAAAGAAAGAGGATGCCGAACAGCACTCTGCACAGATACCGGCGGCTCGGCATTCTGCAGAACTTACCGGCGTCGCGCATCTGCTGTTCCATATGTAAGAACACCATACACGGCGATTGCCGCGCCGGCAAGAAAGAGCGCTGCCGCGCGCCTGTGGTGCAGCACCAATATGACGCAGCCAATAACGCCGCCCAGTACAATGACGGCGCGGCATATGCCGAAAACAAGTTTTTTTATGCGTGCGGCGCGTTCAGCAGCCGTCTGCGCGGCATGCAGATAGCGGCGCAGTTTTGCCGTTAAGAACAAAACAAGCGCGGCGGCCGCGGCGGCGCAGACAGCGGCAGAGTACAGCGCGGGGTGTATGGTCGCAAATTTCCACAGCGGAAACACCACCGCCGCTCCTGCCGCAACGCATAAAAGAAAGAGCAGGCATATCTTTAAAAGGAAGAGAAGCGTTTGACCGTAGCCGGCGATAATTTTTTTTAACATACTATACACTAAAAGCAAAACGGCTGCCGTATCATGACAGCAGCCGTTTTAGTAATTATTCTTCAATAATTGCTTCTGCAGGACAGGCCGCCGCGCATGTTCCGCAGCTGACACAGGCATCGGCGTCGATAACACGCTTATTGTCTGCTTCGCTGATTGCTCCGACCGGACATTCGCCTTCGCAGGAACCGCAGTTTACACACGCATCAGTGATTTTGTAAGCCATAATGCACCTCTTTATAGTATAGTAG
>DXHG01000029.1 GCA_019113455.1 Candidatus Treponema faecavium
GCAGAATACCTGGGTATCCGCTCAAGACCTGCCCTGCCTCGATATCTCCGTAACAGGAAACGATTATCGGCACAATAACAGAAGCGGCGATTGCCGCGCAATACGAGATATACGCCGCCGCCCATTTTGACATCACGAGCAGCGTGTCAGATACCGGAAGTGATGCGTCAAAGCGGCTTTCGGTCTTATTCCATAACGGCATTGTAATGGCGGGCACGGCAAGCACGGCGCACTGCGGTATCGCTGTAAAAAACACATGCAAGTCTGAAGACCCCGCGCCGTAGGTAAAAAAACGGGTGCCGATAAAATAGATCAGAGCCGGCACGACAGACAGCAGGACTGACGCAATATATACCGGCGGCTTAATAAACGCGGAAAAGAGCTCTTTTTTTAAGAGCACAGCGAACAGCTTCATGCGCCGGCTTCTCCGGTAAGCGCTATAAACGCGTCTTCAAGGTTTTTGCTTGATGTGCTGCTGCAGATTTCCGCTGCCGTACCCGATGCTGCGATTTTCCCATCTGCAATGATATAAAACGTGCGGCACAGAGACTGTGCTTCAGGCAGCAAATGAGTGGAAAGCAGTACGGTTTTTCCGTTCGCTGCGAGAGACGCAATAAGGGATCTGATATGATGTATCTGGGCGGGATCAAGGCCTGAAATCGGCTCGTCCAAAATCAAAACCGGAGGATCCGCAATGAGCGCCTGCGCGAAAGAAACACGCTGCGCGTACCCTTTTGACAAGGTAGAGATTTTTTGGTGCAGCACGCGCTCAAGAGCGCACACGGCAGCGGTCTTGGCAATCGCCGCTTTCTGCGATGAGAGTGCAAGCGCGTCTGCACGGCTTCGCACTTCAATCACAAAGTGCAGAAACTCGCTTACCGTATAGTCAGGATAGAGCGCAGGCTGTTCGCTCACGTAGCCGATAAGGGATTTTACCGCCGCGGGATTGTCAGCCGTGTCTTTTCCGCAGACGCGCGCAGTTCCTGAGTCGGGCAGGAACTGCGCACAGATTGTTTTCAGAATCGTTGTTTTTCCTGCCCCGTTCGGTCCTAAAAGCGCGGTTACCTCTCCGGGGGCGGCTTTCAGAGATACACCGCGGACAGCCTGAAACCGCCCGTAACTTTTTGAAACGCAGTCGAGCTCAATCACGTCTGTCAGTCCTCGTACGGAATATCAAAGACCATTCTATCCTTTGTCAGAACAGTCTGAGAAAAAACCTCCGAGGCTTCTTTTTGTAACACCTGCAGTTCGTAATCGGTATAGCGCGGGCTGTAATGGATGAGCGCGAGTTTTTTTGCCTGCGCGTCCCGCGCGATAACGGCCGCCTGCCGCGCCGTCATATGCTTTTTCTCGCGCGCCTGATCGGCAACCGCTTCGGCAAACATTCCTTCACAGATAAGCAGATCGGAACCTTTTACTTCCTGCGCAATAGACGGCAGATAGAGCGTATCTGTTACATAACTGAATTTTCTTCCCGGCCTGCTCGGTCCGAGCACCTGTTCAGGCTGCACTGCAGTACCGTCTGCCGCCTGCACGCTCTGGCCTGACTGCAGTTTTGACCACAGCGGCCCGCACGGCACGTTCAGCCTGCGCGCTGCCTCAGGATCAAACTGTCCGGGGCGGTCAAGTTCTTCAAGCGTATAACCCACGCATGTCTTTGTATGCTGCAATGGAAACGCGCGTATATAAAAGCCGTCCCCCTCATGCACTACGCAGGGTGCCGTTATTTCGCGCACGACAATCGGATAATTGATGTACATATCGAGCACCCTGCGGCTGCTTTCTATATATTCCGCTATCTTAGGCGGCCCGTATATGTACAGCGGATCATCGCGATCCACCTGAGAAGAAAGCATCAGTATGCCGGGAAGTCCCGTTACGTGATCGGCATGTGTGTGGCTGACAAACACAGCGTTTATTTTTTTCCATTTAAGATTCAGCCGCCGCAGCGACACCTGCGTGCCTTCCCCGCCGTCGAATAAAAACAGCTCGCCCTCCCGCCGCACAAGAACGGACGTCAGATGCCGGTACGGGAGCGGCATCATTCCGCCGCAGCCAAGCACAAACACTTCAAGACTCATAGGCAGAGATTGTACAGAAAATGCGGCGCAGACGCAAGCTGACGGGATAAACCTGTTATAAGACTGCTATACCCGCAGAGAGGAAAATAATTAAACGCGAGCCGCCCCACAGAACAGCGCCTAATACAAATGATGCTGCGATAACCGGAATCCGCGCCAGCAGTCCAAGTCTCCTAAAAATACCGGCATAAATGAGAAGTTCTGCAGCGGCAAATGCGGAAAACACAATCTGCACAACAGCACAGACAGACAAAAGCCGTAAAATATCAAACACCGTGCTGTCAAGAAACAGCTGAAAACAGCCGGCAATATACAGCAAGGTAAGCGCCAGCGACATACATACCGTAAAAAGCAACGCTCTCATCGTAAGCGACAGCAGAAGCGGGGATTTTTCTTTTTTTTCTGCTGAATTGTCCGGCTGTGTATTGTCCTGCTGTCTCTGCCGCACGAATACTCCATCTCGTATAACCTTGCAGTTTTTGCCTGCAGTACGTATACTACTATCAATCAGACTGGCGGTCAAGGCGGAGCAGCAAATGAAAAAATTTATTATTTCCGTAGTGTTTCTCATTCTCTGTGCACTTGCCGTGTTTTTTATCGGCTGGGTGCAGTTCAGCGTGCCTGCCGGCAAATACGGTATTCTTATTTCCAAAACCGGAGGCCTGTTTCCTCACGTAATAGAGTCAGGCGTGTTTGCCTGGCGCTGGGAACGCCTGCTGCCGACTAACACGGAACTGCGTATCTTTGATTTATCCCCAAAGACAATCACGCAGACTGTTTCCGGCTCACTGCCGCTGGCGGCTGAATATACCGAAACGCTTGCTTCTCAGCCTGATTTTTCTTATATGTTCACGTTTGAGCTGACTGTCCGCGTAAAAAAGCAGGAGCTGGCTTCCCTGATGCGGGCAAAAGACTTTTCTTCACAGCAGGCGCTTGACCACTGGGTGCAGAACCAGAGTCGGTATATAGCCGAGCTTGCCGCAAAAGAACTCTTGCGGAACGAATTTGACGCGGCGGCTGAACAGCTGTCGTATGATATTCCCGATACGGAGCTCATCCGCTTACACCTCAATGAAAAACTCTCATCGATCGAAATTACCGATCTGGCAATCACGGAAAGCTCTGTGCCGGATGCAGCCCAATACAATACCGCAAAACTGCTGTTTGAACAGCGGGCGGGCGCGCAGGCGGCGCAGCAAGAACCGGCAGAACCAGCTCCTGATTCCCGCACAGAGAATACCGGCACGGCCGATGCGGCGCAGGCTGCCAACGGCGGCGTCTGATGCGCTACAACCTGCTGCCGCCGCTCGTCCGGTGCACCGAAATGCCTGCCTGCAGCGCAATGACGCTGTAAAAGACGCCGCGTTCAGCGCTCAGCACAACGCCGCGGCGCGGCGCGTCATCGTCTGCCCAGTTGCTGATGCTTCTTCCCCATCCATTCCAATCCACCGTCTCAAGCGGCCAGCACAGCCCTTCCGCGTGAATATGGTATTCGCGGTAACCCGGCACTGCGAACGTTGACACGAGATCCCCGGCGGCAAGCCCGCTGACAACCGCCGTATGCCGCTGCGTTTCCCCATCCATAAGCCAGATGAGCTGATTCTGCACAAGCCAGTAATCGGGAGAAAGCGCCGAACCAAGCAGCCGCTGTATGCCGAATAAGTGATCCACACGTCCGCCGCCGCCGCCGATAAGCACCAGTTCAAGCGGAATATGTGTGTGCAGCTGCCTGATCCGCACCGCTTCCATAAGCGCGGTTTCCGTATCGGTATAATCTTTTGCCGCATCAAGCCTGCGTATCATGGTTTTCGGATACAGGTCAAGGAGCGCCGTATTTTTGAGGCTGTCCATGTCGCCGACAATCATATCAATTTCAATATCGTATGTTTTTTTATACAGTTCTGCTGCTTCTAATCCAGAATCAGCGGCTATAATTGTATAAACCATACTGCTTTGCGATAAAAAATCAGCCG
>DXHG01000030.1 GCA_019113455.1 Candidatus Treponema faecavium
GCCTGCACACGCAGAAACATCACGCAGTAAAACTGCAAGTCTGTCGCCGTACGTGCAAAGCACATACCGCTGCCCTTGAGCAAAAAAACAAAATTCGTTGAAGAAACAGTCTCTATTGTGGTATGATTATTGCCATGAAGTATTATGCTGCGCAGGTTCAGACGCTCAGAGAGGACGCCTGCATAGAACGAATTATCAAACAGCTGCACGGCAGGCAGGATAAGCAGCATTTCTTTTTTCCTAAAAGGCGGCTTTCGATACGGCGCGGCGGAAAACGCATAACCGAATTGCAGCCTATTTTTCCCGGATATATCTTTGTCGAAACAGAAGACATGGATTTTGAGCTTATCAGCATTATGCGCGCCGCGCCGCTGTTTTACCGGTTTCTTAAAAGCAACCAGGAAATCACGCCGCTGCAGGGCAGCGATTTGCAGATTCTCAAACATTTCCTCGATTTCGGACCAGTTGCAGAAATTTCAAAAGTATATTTTGACGAAAACGACCGCATTGTCGTTACCGAAGGTCCGCTTGCAGGCCTTGAAGGCAGCATTATCCGCGTGGACAAGCGCAAACAGCGCGCAAAAGTACAGCTCGATTTTGCGAACAATGCGCTTACGATAGATTTATCGTTTACCGTTATCCATAAAACAGGCGCGCGCGGCCCCGCAGCCGAAGCGCAGGAGAAATCACACTATGATGTCAGCCGCTGACACGACGCTCTACATCATCGGCGCCGGATTCGCCGGTCAGATGATAGCGGAAGAAATTGCGAGAAAAAAAATATTCGGCGCTGCGCGGGCGTTTCTCGACGACGATCCCGCCCGTATCGGACAGAAAATAGACGGCGTGCCTATACTCGGCCCCATAGACAGAATGGTGCCGCTGCTCAAGCGCAGCGAACACGACGAAGTCATTATCGCCATGCCGACGGCTCCGACGGAGCGCATACGCAGCATTTACACAATTCTCAAAGAGAACGAGTTTGAGCATATCAAGATTGTACCGAGCATTTCGCAGATTGTCGAAGAAGACGTGCATCTGATACAGACGCGCGAGATAGACCCGTTCGACGTGCTCGGAAGAACGCCGGTTACTATCTCGCTTAAAGAGTCGCTCTCCTATCTGCGCGGCAAACGGGTGCTTATCACGGGAGCCGGCGGCTCCATCGGGTCGGAACTCGCGCGCCAGCTGCTTTCAGGCGGCGCGGCGCGGCTGTACCTGTTCGGTCACGGGGAAAACTCCATCTATCAGATAGACCGCGAGCTGCGCCTGCTGCAGAACGAGGGCGTCGGCGAAAAGACGACGATTATCCCCGTCATCGGCGACATGAAAGACCGCAATTACATGCAGTACATTATACCGCGCCTTAAATGCGACGTGATATTCCACTGCGCCGCGTACAAGCACGTGCCGCTCATGCAGGAAAATCCCGTTGCCGTTATCGAAAACAACGTGTTCGGTACAAAAAACATCCTCGATGCGGCGCTTGAAAACGGCGTGGCACGCTTTGTGCTCATTTCCACCGACAAAGCGGTAGCCCCCGTTTCCATTTACGGCGTGTCAAAGCTCCTGTGCGAAAAACTTGTGCTCGACGCAGCGCTGCACGTACAGCGCCGCGACGCGGCCTATATGTTCGTGCGGTTCGGCAACGTGCTTGCCTCGCGCGGTTCCGTGCTGCCGCTCTTTATGCAGCAGCTGCAGGCGGGAGGGCCGCTCACGGTTACGCATCCCGACGTGCGCCGGTACTTTATGACGATACCGGAGGCGTGTTCGCTCGTGCTCAAAACAGGCGGCGTCGGAAAAAACGGCGTTCCCTATATGCTTGACATGGGAGAGCCTATCCGCATCGCCGATCTTGCCGAGCAGGTAATCCGCTTTTCAGGATATGTGCCGGGCAAAGACATAAGCATTTCCTATATCGGGCTGCGCAAGGGAGAACGGCTTGACGAGCCGCTGTGGCTTCCGGAAGAAAATCCGCAGCTGACAGAATATCCTAAAATATTGCAGCTTAAAAACAGCATGAAGAGCTTTGACAGCGGCAGCGACGGGCAAAAGCTCGCAGAACTGCTTGCGCTGCTGCGTCCCGTCTGCACATACACGGATGGCAAGACAGAACAGTACCGGAACAAGGAATATCTGTACCGGATACTGTGCAGCTATTTTCCTTCAATACGAGGCAGCGAGGTATGAGCACAAACACTCTGCGCGTTCCGTTTTCGCGCCCGGCGCTTGGAACGGAAGAAGAAGCAGCCGTGCTGCGCGTCATGCGCTCAGGCTGGATTACGACCGGCAGCGAGACGCTGCTGTTTGAAAAAGAATTTGCCCAAGCCCTTGCCCCGCACGGCACGGGCAATATACCGCCGGTGCAGGCGTTTGCCGTAAACAGCGCATCAAGCGGCCTCATGCTCGCGTACGACGCATGCGGCGTCGGGCCGGGAACAAAAATACTGACAACACCGTACACGTTCATATCGACTGCAACATCGGCACTGCATCTGGGAGCAGAGGTCGTATACGCGGATATCGAAGCGGACACCTATAACATAGACCCCGAACAGATACGCAGAAAACTTGCGGCAGACCCTGCGATACGGGCGGTCGTGCCCGTGCATATCGCAGGCAATGTGTGCCGCATGGAAGAAATATGCAGTATCGCGCGCAGCGCAGGCGTTACAGTGATAGAAGACGCGGCGCACGCGTTCCCCTCCTGCGTACACGGCGTGTATGCAGGCACGTTTGCTGACGCGGGCGTGTTCTCGTTTTACGCGACAAAGACGATAACGACTGCGGAAGGCGGCATGGTCTGCACGCGCAATGAAGAAATAGCAAAACGCATACAGCTCATGCGCATGCACGGCATCGACCGCCCCGTGTGGGACCGCTACACGTCGCCCAAACCTTCGTGGCAGTACGACATAGCAGCCGCCGGCTGGAAATGCAATCTGCCGGACATCCTTTCTGCGATTGGGCGTGAGCAGCTTAAAAAAGCACACCAGTTTCTTGAGCAGCGTACAGCTATTGTACAGGCGTATAACCGCGCGTTTGAGCAGTACGACTGCTTTACGCTGCCGCCTGACTCGCCGGGGAACGCGCATCACCTGTATATACTCCGCATCCGGCCTGATAAGCTCACTATCGGCCGCGATGAGTTTGCCGCCAAGCTCATGGAACGCGGCGTCGGCGTTTCCGTGCATTTTATTCCGCATTTTCACATGAGCTATATCTGCGGCAGGTACGGCATCACGGCGCACGATTTTCCAAACGCACAGCGTCAGTACGAGCGGAGTCTCACGCTTCCGCTGTGGCCGGGCATGACTGAAGAAATGGTCTCGCACGTAACAGCTGCGGTTACCGCACTGGGAAAAGAATACTATGCCGGTTAAACAGACTGCACGCCGCCGCTCACGCAAACTTGATATTACAAACTCGTTTTATACCGATATAGAGATGAACAACATGCTGCACGCCGTGCTCGTGCGCAGCCCTGTTTCTCACGGCACGATAAAGCAGATATCGCATCCGGCGCTTCCTGACGGCTACTACTTATTCTGCGCAAAGCACGTGAGCGGCACTAACCGCATTAAAACGCTCAACACGGAAACGCCGGTGTTCGCGTCTGATGAAATCTCATATCAGGGCGAACCGATTGCGATTCTTGCAGGGCCGGACAAAAAACGGCTTGAAAAGCTGCGCACGGAACTCGATATTCGATTCGGCAGATCAAAAGACGCGCAGCAGCAGCCCGCCGCTGAAACAAGCACGGAACGCCCCGTGCTGGCAAAGCGCTCCGTGTTTTACGCGCGCGCGGACGCCGATATAGAAACCGTATACAGCAATATGCCGTTCAAGGCGGAGCACACCTACACCGAGCGCCTGCAGCCGCTGTCATATACCGAACCGAACGGCTGCATCGCGTTTTTCAAAGGCGAAACGCTTACTATCTGCACGCCGACAAAATGGATCACGCACCTGAGAACAACAGTCGCTGCGGCGCTCGGCATAGACAGCGATAAAATCGTCGTGCAGAAGACAGTATCGGCAGACGGCAGTTCAAACAGCATCTGGTACAACGCTATTCTTGCCGCACAGACCGCCGTTGCGGCGCAGCACACAGGACGGCCGGTAAAACTTGCACTGAGCCGCGACGAGCAAAAAAAATACATGGAAAAACCGCTGCCTGTTTCAATCACGCACCGGACAGCCGCTGATGAAACCGGTGTGCTTAAAGTAATGGACATTGCCATCACCGCAGACGCCGGCGCGTATAATCCCTTTATTCAGGAAATTATAGACCGCATGGCGATTGCCGCCGCCGGCATGTACGCGCCGGCAGTACTTCGTATTGAGGCGCGCGCGTACCAGTCGCACACGGCGCCTTCCGGCGTACATCTGCAATGGGCAGATTTTCAGTCGTTCTTTGCGGCAGAAAACCAGATACACGAAATATCGCGTCTCACCGGCGTCTACCCAATAGAAATACGCAAAAAGAACCGCCTGCCGGTTGAAACGATAAAGACGCCGCAGCCGTTTTACTTCTCATGGGGCAAGATAGATACG
>DXHG01000031.1 GCA_019113455.1 Candidatus Treponema faecavium
TCAGACGCGGTTCTATCGAGAATTCTGCCGCAAGATCCCAATCGTGGAGACTGTGCGATATGCGCAGGTCAAAGCTCTTTATCTTAAATCCGGACTGCTGCCGTTTTGTTTCATCCCAGAACGCAAATGAATTAAACAAGTCGACAAACACATTCTTTTCGCCGGGTATGTCCGCTTCAAAACCGACCGCGTCCGAAAAGTATCTGAAAATAGCATCGTTCCGCGATGCTGCCGAAAACGTTATGTCAAGCACGCCGTTGATTGTAAACGTCAGGGACGGCTCAAACGTAAAATAACTCGATGTCGGTTTCAGCAGGTTATAGTTTATCTCAGTTGAAAGTCCCGGCGAAAGAGAAATCAGCCCGTCAAGAAAAGTAAACTCGGCGGACGGCATATCGTACCCCAGCGTCAGCGTTGACGCAAGGAATTCTTTTTGGGGACGAGACACCCAGCCGCTGTCCGCGTCGAAGTCATAGCCTGTCGTATACGACATGGAATACGCAAGCGTTGCGCCGTACGCAGACGCGGAAATCGTGAATGAATCATGATGTTTTTCTTCCATATTATACGCATAGCTTTCGGACAATGATACCTTTCCGTCAAACAGACTGACTGACGCAGTCTGCTTAAACGGCCGCAGCTCCCAGGTCTCGTCATCAGCGCTTGCCTGCTCAACGCCGCCTTCGGCGCTTACAGAAATATTAAACGGAAAACCGAGCGTCAGTTTTGCCGTATACCGGTCGGTTGTCGGCGGCAGATAGTTTGACAGCAGCAGCGTCTGCGAAAAATCACCCTGTACGGCGGCAAGATTCACATTAAACGTATGCGTCGTAAAGCCGTCGTCGTTCCATTCAGGCCCGTGATACTTCCATTCAGGATTGTCCGCGGTGCCGATAAACTCCGTCCGTATCAGCTTTATGCCTGTGTTCCACGAAACAGACGTGTTGCTGAAATATTCGTTATACACAAACGGCTTAAGCACAATCTCGTTGGTGTTTTCCACGTCGAGCTTCTGCGCCGCATAATCGTTTTTCCGTACTGTGTCGATGTACGAATCGGTATATCCATATGTGCCGTTTTCTTCCTTCCGCATGAGAATCGGGTGCTTCTGCACCGCCGGCACAAACGACACATCGTTTGACACAGACAAAAAACCATCGCGGTATCCCAGATCGCTTGAGAGCGTTATCGGCGACTTAAACGATACAACGGAAGAAAGAATCGTGTCCCACGCGAATAAATCAGCGTCAGCTGCAGACAGTTCAGGATAGGAGATCTGCGTCTGCAGTTCAGGCGCAATCGTGTAGCCAAGCTTGTAGGTAAGGCCGCCGGGCGCCGCGGCGGAAGGAACAGACACGGATAACTGCGGCAGCGATGCGCCGGAAAAAAAAGAATCGGCGGCAGATTCTGCGGAGGCTGTTCCTGTGGTTGCTCCAGCGGTTTCTTCGGGCGCTGCAGGCAATACGGGCACAGTGTTCTGACCGGTGGAGCTGTCTCCGCCGGCAGCGGTTTGTTCGCCGTTCGCAGCGGTGATCTCTTCGGCAGCACCGTCGTCGGCGGACTGCGCTTCCGCCGCTTCTTCCGGCAGCCGATACGGCTCAGCAAGCGGCTCAGGACGTGTCCCGCCGAACTCACGCGGCACCAGCAGCTCCGGCGCTGCTGGTGCGGTATCAGAAACAGCGGGCGCGGGATACTCGAAAAGCGTGCCTGAAACAGACATGCTCAGTTCAAGCGGCGTTACTTGAGACGGCGTAAACGACCTGCGCGACGGGCTGTAGTTTTTCGCTTCATCGGCGACATGCGCGGTGTTTTCAATAGTATTGAACAGCAGCGATGACGAAAACGACAGCAAACCCGAAGTTATAAATGAACGCAGCGCCGGCAGCTCCGGCAGTGAGTACGAGCCGGACATTGTCCACTCAAAACTTGACAGATAGTCTATGTCATCGGCATCGGTTGTTTCCGTGCCGCTCATCAAAAAACCGATCCAGTCCATCGTTTCCTTGCGGTCGGTAATAAAATGCTCGTCAAAGTACGCATCTGAATAGAGCGGCAGCCGTACGCTCAGCTTAAGCGGCTTGACAACATCCATGCTGAATGAGGTTTTATAGCGGAACGGCAGTGTTATGCCCATAAACACCGAGGAATCCATATACACCTCGCCGCTTGGCGCATACGGCGTCATAATGCCGTAGTTTTCAATCGGGAACCGCGTTCTGCTGAATCCGAGCAGCGCTGAAAACGAAATATCGGTAATATAGTCGTTCGGCTTAAACGAACCTTCAAGCCCCACCATGCCGCCGAGCGTCGTATAATAGTCAGCCATCAGTTTCAGCGTGTTTACCGGCGGGTTTGTCTCCGGTTCATCAAGATTATGCAGTATCAGGCCTTCGCGCCGCTGTTTCATCAGCGTTCCGTTCTGCATAAAGCTCATCGCAGAATCGTCATCCTCAGCAAGCGGCTTGCGTCCAATAAGATATGTTGTTGTCTGCATAAAATAGCCTGAAGACGCGGTATAGCCAAACACCGGATTTATAATAAGTTCGTCTTTGGGGTAATAAAAAAACGGCAGATAAAATACCGGCACCCTGCCGACATAGAGCAGCGCATTGAGAAACGCAAACTCATTGCCCGGCAGCAGCCAGATGCGCGATGCCCGTATGCGCCAGTGCGGATTAGGATCATCGCAGAACGTGAGCGTTCCGTCTTTAAACACGATTGTTCCGGATCGGTTTTTGCCAAAGAGCTCTGCAGACACAATTATCGTAGAATCAGCGTCATCCTCTGTGCTGCTTTCCGCCGCCGCTGCACCTGCCTGCACCACGCGCCCGTCGTCAAAAATGCCTTCAAGGGTTACGGTGTTGAAAATCAGCGACTGCGCCGAAAGCGTTTCCGTTTTATCGCTGTTATCCCGCTGCATTTCAAGCGTTACATTGCCTTCTGCATACAGCAGGTCGCGTTCGCGGCTGTAATTGATAAGGGCTGCGCGTATGATATTCGTTGAGTCATCACGCGCAACCGATACTACCGCGTCTCCTTTAAAGACGATAACTTCACCGCCTGCAACCGGATCTTTTGTATACTCAGTCGTCTGCGCCTGAATAATCGTGATAACGCTCCCGGCAGTGTCTTCAGCATACAGCGGGAGCAGCGCACACAGACACGCCGCCGCTCCCAGCAACAGCCGTTTTGCCGTCATGCACAAGCTCCGTACGCGTATTTATCCGGACAGCGCGGCAGCCTGTGCTGCACGGCGGGCAAGCGTTTCTTTTATGTAATAACCGGTATACGACTGGCTGCACGACGCCACCTGTTCAGGCGTTCCCACAGCGACGATTTGCCCGCCGTGCGTGCCGCCTTCGGGCCCCAGATCGATAATATGATCGGCCTGCACGATGACGTCAAGGTTATGTTCAATCATTACCACTGTATTGCCCTGTTCAACGAGACGCTGAATCACTTCCATAAGCTGCTTGACGTCAGCAAAATGAAGCCCCGTCGTCGGCTCGTCAAGGATATAGAGCGTCTTGCCCGTGGAACGGCGCGCAAGCTCGTTTGCAAGTTTGACGCGCTGCGCTTCTCCGCCGGAGAGCGTCAATGCGGACTGTCCCAGCTTGATATAGCCTAAACCGACGGAATACAGTGTTTCAAGTTTCCGCGCGATATGCGGTATATGCGCAAAAAAGCTGCAGGCTTCTTCGATCGTCATCTCAAGTACATCGTAAATGTTTTTGCCGCGGTAGCGCACGTCAAGCGTTTCCTGATTAAAGCGTTTGCCGCCGCATACGTCGCACGTAATATACACATCGGGCAGAAAATTCATCTCGATGGTAATCGTTCCCGCGCCTTGGCAGTTCTCGCAGCGCCCGCCTTTTACATTAAAGCTGAATCGCCCGGGCCGGTACCCGCGCGCCTTTGCGTCAGGCAGCGACGCAAACACATCGCGTATGCCGTTAAATACGCCGACATACGTCGCCGGATTAGAACGCGGCGTACGCCCGATCGGGCTCTGATCAATGTTTATCACTTTGTCGATATATTCCAGCCCGGAAATCGATGTATACGCGCCCACCGGCAGGTTCGACTTCATCACGGCGTTCGACACTGCAGGAAAAAACACATCGCCAAGCAATGTACTCTTGCCGGAACCAGACACGCCTGTTATGCACGTAAACGTGCCGAGCGGAATCGTTACCGAAATGTCCTTCAGGTTATGCTCCGTAACACCTGACAGGCAGATGCTGTTTCCGCTGCCAGTCCGCCGCTCGACAGGAATCTCCATGCGCAGCGCGCCAGAAAGATACTGGCCGGTAAGGCTTTCGGGCACCTGCATTACCTGTTCCGGCGTGCCTGAAGCGACGACCGTGCCGCCGTGCACGCCGGCGCCGGGGCCTAAGTCCACAATCCAGTCTGCAGTGCGCAGCGTCTGCTCATCGTGCTCCACAACGATAAGCGTGTTGCCTAAATCGCGCAGATACGTCAGCGTATCGATAAGCCGCTGATTATCGCGCTGATGCAGCCCGATAGACGGCTCGTCAAGGATATACAGCACGCCCATCAGGCTTGAACCGATCTGCGTCGCAAGCCTGATGCGCTGCGCTTCTCCGCCCGAAAGCGTCGCCGCGCGCCGTTCAAGCGTAAGATAATCAAGCCCCACATTCTGCATAAAGCGCAGCCGGTCGCGTATCTCTTTTTCTATCTGTTTTGCAATCTGGCGCTCCGTTTCCGATAATTCAAGTGCGTTAAAAAACTCGATGGAGTCGGCAACAGAAAGCAGCGTGAGCTCATAAATGTTTTTGCCGCCGACAGTAACGCCTAATATCTCAGGCTTAAGGCGCTTGCCATGGCAGCAGGCGCATACCCGATGCGCCATATACTGCTCAAGATTTTCCCGCATGGATTCGGAAAATGCTTCTGTATACCGCCGCTGCATATCCGCAAACACGCCGATCCAGCGCTGGTCATACACGGAATGACCTTCCCCGCTCTGTTTATGGTATACAAAATGAATGGGGCGGTCTGAACCATGAAAAATCACGTCAAGCTGTTCTTTTGACAGCTCGTTAAGCGGCGTATCGAGGGAAAACCCATATGTGTCTGCAAGCGCGGCAAAACGCGCCTGATTCCATGCCGATTCAGGGTTATACGGCACAAGCGCGCCCTCGTTAAATGATTTGCTCATGTCAGGCGCGATTAAGTCCCGGTCAAACTCCATCTTTTCGCCAAGACCGGTACATTCCGGGCACGCGCCCAGCGGATTATTAAACGAAAACAGCCGCGGCTGCAGCTCCGGTATTGAAATGCCGCAGTCAGGGCACGCATTTTTTTGCGAAAAGAACACTTCGCTTTCCTGAAACTGCGGCGCGTCTGTCCCTTCCGTACCGGCAGGCGTCTGACGCAGCACCAGCACGATGCCGTTCGCGCTCGAAAGCGCTGTTTCTATCGAATCGGCAAGGCGTTTGCGCACCTGCTGGCTGATAATGATGCGGTCAATTACCAGTTCTATCGTGTGTTTTTTCTGCTTATCAAGCCGTATCGTCTCGTCAAGCGCCACCATCAGACCGTCAATGCGCGCGCGTACAAATCCGGACTTGCGCGCGTCGTCAAGCAGCTTTTGATGCTCGCCTTTTTTGCCGCGGATAATCGGAGACAGCACCTGCACGCGCGTGCCGTCTCCCCAGCTCATCACCGCGTCTATAATCTGGTCTACGGACTGTTCGTGTATTTCGCGGCCGCACTGCGGACAGTGCGGAACGCCGATGCGTGCAAAGAGCAGGCGATAGTAATCGTATATTTCGGTAACGGTACCGACCGTTGAACGGGGATTTTTATGCGTAGTTTTTTGTTCTATAGAAATGGCAGGAGATAATCCTTCTATATAATCTATATCAGGCTTGTCCATGCGGCCAAGAAACTGCCGTGCGTAGGAAGAAAGGCTTTCGACATACCGGCGCTGCCCTTCGGCAAAAATAGTATCAAATGCAAGAGAACTTTTGCCCGAACCGGACAAACCCGACACCACAACAAGTTTATTGCGCGGAAGTTCAACATCTATATTCTTCAGATTATGCTCGCGCGCGCCTTTTACAATCAGTGTATCAGATTCTGACATGCGCCTATTATAATGAAAGCAAACAAAAGAAACAATCAAACCCCGATGCAGTGCAGGGCGGCTGTTCTGCACGCGGTATGTGCGGTACGCGGACTCGCCGGCACCTGATTTGCAGGTTCCCTGCGAGGTGTTTCTCTGCGCTGTACGCGCGTGTGTTTCTTTGCAGGTCTCTGCCGGCATTTCTGCGCTTGCACGCACGGCTTTTTCTTTTTTTTCCAGCCGCAAACCTGCAGTCTGCTCACGCAGTTTTGCCATTTAAAAAATAAAAATTTGCCGATGGCAAAATTTATATTTGCCGTTTATCAGACATGAATTTTGCCGATGGCCAGCGGCGCACTTGCCGATTGCAAATTTTTTGTTTGCCGTCGGCAAAGTAAAAGTTTGCCGATGGCAAGTGTCTCACTGGCCGACGGCAAAATTCGTACCGGATAAATGGCTAATAAAAAATTTGCCGTCGGCAAATTTTTGTTTGTCATGCAGCTTGCCAAACAGGCGTAAAACCGCGCAGCAAGTCTGTACCGGCAAATGGGTTAAGATACTGTTCAGCTGATAAGCGTATCCTGCAGTTTCCGCAAACTTACTGCCGCGCATATACCAGATTCGGCAGCTCTATATTCGTTTTCTTAAAGTACAGATACTTAAACGGATGTATGTCAAGCGCGTTCGTGTACCAGCCGCCGAGTTCAGACAACGACACGAAATTCAGCGACACCGGATGCGATACGGGAATAACCATCGCTTCGTCAAGCAACAGCTGTTCCGCCTGCGAGAGCAGCTCCAGCCGCGTCTGGCTTGAAGAAGCGGCGGCAGCCTGTTCAAGCAAGCTGTCGTACTCGCTGTTTTCCCACGCGCTTTCATTCAGCGTGGAATGACCGCGGAAGAGCTCAAGAAATGCCATAGGATCCGCGTAATCG
>DXHG01000032.1 GCA_019113455.1 Candidatus Treponema faecavium
TCGCTGGCCGACGGCAAAATTCTTACCGGATAAACGGCAAATTTTTTATTTGCCGCCGGCAAATCTCCTGGTGTTATTAAAAGATATAATTTATACATATCTAATACCGGTTATACGAGGCGAAGACTCAGTGCTGAAAGGATGAGGGAACCCGCTTACTGCACAGACTGGCATCCGCTCCGTAAGCTGTCAGGTTTAGGGCTCTGCCCCCAATCCTGCAGCAGCCCGCAGCCGCAGGCTGGCAAAACAACCCGCGTACAAAACGCAGAAATTCCCCGCAGCGGACTGTAAACGTTATGCCGCGCGCGCAGTGTATATGCCCTCGGTTTGAACAGGTTTGATAAAATAGGTATTTACATATTAAATCCATGTTGCTAAAATGATGATATGGCAGATTTATTGACAGATGCTGATTTTAAGCTTTTCAGCAAAGTTATTTATGATGAAAGCGGTATCACCTTTTCTGATACGAACAGATCTATTCTGGACAGCCGCCTGAAGGAACGCCTGCGTGAAAAGAATCTCGCGTCAGTTCAGGATTACTACCGGCTGATTATGTCTAACCGCGAGGAAATGAAATATCTCCTCGATTCCGTAACGACAAATCTGACCCGTTTTTTCAGAAATCAGCCGCAGTTTGACGCGTTGGAGCATTATGTTATACCGCATTTGATAGAAGCAAAAAAGTCAAAGTTCGATACCAAAATACGTATCTGGAGTGCCGGCTGTTCCACCGGCGAAGAGCCGTATACTATCGCGATGCTGCTTGAAGATATTCTGCCGCCGCCGTATACGTATCAGATTATCGCGTCTGATATTTCGCTCAAGTCACTGATGGTCGGGCAGGCCGGTTTTTATCCTGAAAGCAGAATTGCCGGTATTCCTGACAAATACTTAAAGCGGTTTTTTACCAAAAAAGACAGCGGATATCAGGTTTCCGATGTCCTGATGAAAAAAATAAAGTTTGACTACCATAATCTGAAGTTTGATTCCGGCGTGCGCAATCTTGATGTCATATTCTGCCGCAATGTTCTGATTTATTTTGACGATGCCGCGCAGAAAACGGTTATCGACCATTTCTGGGAAGACATGTCTCCGATGTCGTATCTGTTTATCGGGCATTCGGAGTCGCTGTTCGGCATGAATACGAAGTTCGAGTTCCTGAAAACGGATTGGGCGTGCCTTTATCAGAAGAATGTAAAATAAGAAGAAGCAGGTACTGCAGCTATGGATGATATTTCCGTTTTAATTATTGACGATTCCGCGCTGATGCGCAATCTGATTTCCCGCATTATTACCGAAGTTGAAGGGCTTACCGTTGCCGGCAAGGCGATGAACGGTGCGTTCGGTCTTGAAAAGATAGCACAGTGCAATCCCGACGTGATTGTGCTCGATATTGAGATGCCGGTTATGACCGGTATTGAATTCTTAAAAGAGCGGCGCAAGCGTAATATTCATATTCCCGTAATCATGATGTCGAGCCTGACCACGGAGGGCGCGGCGATTACGATGGAATGTCTTGACCTGGGGGCAAGCGATTTTATCACAAAGCCTGCGGCTAAAAGCACTGGCGATCTGAACTCTGTTGCGTCGCGCCTTGTCGAGATGCTGTTTTCATATGGAGGGCAGTACGCGCGCCGTCAGGGCAAAAAAGTGCCGTTTGTGCGCCAGGATCTGAATCTTGCCGTGATGCGCAAAAAAGCGGAAGAGTCTGCCGCATCGCTGCGCCCGCCGGCGCAAACGCTGAGTTCAGGCAGCGCCGCGGCGGCAAAACAGGAACAGGCGGCGCGGCCTTCCGCGCCGGTAAAGCTCAAGCCGCAGTTTTCTACGACGTCAGACACGTCCGCGCCGGTAAAGATAACGCCGCTGCGCGAGGGCGGACGGGTAGAGATTATTGCACTGGGCATTTCTACCGGCGGGCCTAACGCGCTGCGCGAGGTGTTTAAAAACATTTCGCCTGATATTAAGCAGCCTATCCTGGTGGTGCAGCATATGCCTGCGGGCTTTACGGCAGAATTTGCGCGGAGCCTTGACTCCATCTGTCCGCTTGAGGTGCGCGAGGCGCAGGACGGGGATCTGCTCAAAAGCGGGCGCGTGCTGATTGCGCCAGGCAACTATCATCTTTATGTTGAGCGCAAGTCGCTGGCCAGTATCGCACGGCTTTCGAGCGCAGAACCGTGCAATGGGCACCGGCCGTCTGTTGATGTGCTGTTTGAATCAGTTGCGAAGATATATGAGAACCGTTCGCTCGGCGTCATTATGACCGGCATGGGGCGCGATGGAGCAGCGGGGCTTGCGCAGATGCGCAAGCAGGGCGCGCATACGCTGGGGCAGGATGAAGAATCTTCTATAGTATATGGTATGCCGAAAGTAGCGTACGAGTTAGGCGGCGTTGAGCGGCAGGTGCCGCTTTCGCAGATGGCGCAGGCTATCAGCGAGGTTGCCAAACAGTTTGAATAATGTGCATATTATTGGGCGGGAGCGGCGGCGTTCCCGCCCGTTTTTATAATCGAAGCTATTTCAGGTTTGGCAATATTCCATCTGCCTCTGCTGAATATAAAGACAAGAGCTGAGGCGGTGAATAACCCGATGAGTACGCCCGCTGCGCGCATTGCCTCGCTTGCCGCAGCTCCGCTGTGGGCGGCAATCGCGCCCGCTGCTGCATAGCCTGCGCAGGCAGCACCGAGCGGAAAAAGCAGCGCTGTGATTCCCTGCGCCGCCTGATGGCGCACGGGCGCTTGTATGCGGACGATGTCGCCGGTATGCACCGGCAGCTGCTGCGGGTTTGCTACAGAGAATGCCTTGCCGCGTTTTGTGCATCCTGTCTGCGTGCATGACAGACAGCTGTCGGTAATGAGCGGCTGTGCCCAGATGCCCTGTTCCGTTTTGATAATCGCGGCAAATTCACGCATAATAATTGTCTCCTTCGGTTGCGAGGCTGTTCATTTTGTTTTGACATTCCTGCGCGCCTGCCGCGTTGCCTAACTGCTCGTACGTGTCGCGGAGATTGTACAGCGCGTCATAGTAATGCGGGTCAAGCGTTACTGCCTGTTCAAACGCCTCGCTTGCGTCCTGGTATTCTCCCTGGCTGAACAGCAGTACGCCGGTTGAATTCCACATGTGCGCGTTCAGATTGTTTACTTCAAGCCCAGCCATGCAGTAGAGCATTGCCTGCTCCGTTTCTCCTGCGGTGATATACAGATTGGCAAGCGTTTCTATGACTTGTTCGTCTTCGCTGTTAAGTTCGTACGCCTGTTTCAGCGCAAACTGCGCGTGTTCCGTGTCGCCCGCGTCGCGGTAGGTAATGCCGAGATTGTACCAGAGCAGATAGTTCGTTTTATCAAGGATAATGGCTTTTTTTAAGCACGCTATCGCTTCAGGATATTCTCCGTGCGCGGCAAGCGTGATAGCCTGCGTGTTCAGTTCTTCCGGTTTTTCATCCATACGTATGTCCGTCTGCGGCGTGCCGCTTATGCGGTAAGCAGCGCGTTAAAGAAATCGGTGATGTTCTTTGCTTCGGCAGGTGCGTCTGCAAATACCGCGGTAAGGTCAGCGCAGGCGCCGTCAAGCATTGCCGCCGCCTGCTGTTTTGCATCGTCGAGCGCGCTGCCGGATGTTATACGCGCAATACATGCGTCAACCGCGGGCGAATCAATGCCTTCGGCTTTTGCCTGCGCAAGATATGCGGCGATATCGGCTGCCTGTTCGGGGTGCTGTTTAAGATGCAGTAACAGCGGGAGGCTTTTTTTGCCTTCGACAATGTCGTCTCCGCGTTTTTTGCCCGGGTTGCCGGCAGTAAGATTGGCAATATCGTCGTATATCTGAAACGCGGCGCCGATGCTTGCCGCCGCGCGCGCGGTCGTTTGTGCAAGCTGCGCGCTGCCGCTTCCGACAAGCGTGCCGATGCCTGCTGCGAGCGCTGCAAGCGTGCCGGTTTTAAGCGTTACCATCGCGATGTACTCGTCAATAGAAGGATTTGCGCTGTCTGTGCGGTGCCAGCCGATATCGAGCGCCTGTCCTAAATGCAGCCGCCTGAGCTGTTCCATGTAGAGCGCGTAGATCGCTGCTTTGAGCTGCGGATCGGCAGGCGCGGCTTCTATGCACACGGCTGCCTGAAAGTAGAGCCACGAACCGGCGTTGAGCGCCGTATCAAGACCGTACGCAATATGTACGGCAGGTTTTCCTCTGCGTGTGTCCGCAGAATCTTCTATATCGTCGTGTATGAGGCTTGCCGTATGCACAAATTCGACAAGCGGCGTAAGCTCATAGGCAAGGTCCGTGTGCGGCTGTTTTGCGTGCGCGGCTGCCGCCTCGGCGCACAGCACGAGCAAAAGCGGCCGCCAGCGCTTGCCGCCGCGCGCAACGAGATCCCTGCACGGGGCAAGGAGGCCTTCGGCGTGCTGTGCGGTAAGGCAGCACGGCAGCTCTGAAAACGCCTGCTGCTGCCAGCTTTTGTCTGCATTTTGCGGCAGAAAATGCGTCAAATATGATTCTATTTTTTTCAGTTTTGCAGTATAATCCAGTCTCATACTGCACAGTATACCAGATACACGCGGCTGTGAAAACAGCCGCTCGGCAGCGGAAAATCCGATTGCCGCTGATGAATATTGTATAATGTGCCGAAAATGTATAATGTTGGTGGATATGCATGGCATCGAGCAGTGAATATGAAAAACCCGACTACTGGTCGCGCAAAGCCTTTTCAGAAGGCTATCCGGCCCGTTCGGTATATAAGCTGCAGGAAATAAACGCTAAGTTCGGGATAATAAAAAAACATTACCGTATTCTTGACTTGGGCGCCGCGCCGGGAAGCTGGACTGTATTTCTGCTGCGTCTGCTCGAAGGTTCAGGCCGAGTTACATCCATCGATATAAAGCCGCTCGCAAAAAGCGTAAAAGGCGATAATCTGCTTTTTATTCAGGGCGACATGTATGATGCAGAGGTGCGCGAACAGGCGCGCGCGGCGGGGCCGTACGATGCCGTTGTGTGCGACGCCGCGCCGGCAACGACGGGCAGCCGCGTTATAGACACGGCGCGCTCAAGCGGGCTTGTGGAGCTTGCGCTGTATTATGCGCAGACGATGCTGCGCGCGGGCGGCAGTTTTGCAGTGAAGGTATTCCAGAGCGGGGATCAGCAGGCGTTAATGAAAAACATGCGGGCTGTTTTCTCCGCGGTCAGGGGGTTTAAGCCTGAAGCCTGCCGGTCAGGTTCGTTTGAGACGTATCTGGTCGGCATCGAAAAAAAATAACAGACGGCTGCCGCCTGAGCGGCCGCCGTTTTCCATAGGGGTGTTGAGTAAAGATGGCAAAAAGATCTGCACTGAAAAAATATATTGTTCATGCGGCGGCGTGCTGCGCCGCTGTCTGCGGGTTTATGGCGTGTTCCAGCGAAACGGCAAAACTGATCGTGGATCCCTCTGCGCAGGGCGGTGTGGAGCTTCCTTCGATGCCGCTGTACGCGGAGGATGCGCCGCTGCAGCTGCCCGAGCAGCTTGCCGCGCCTGAAAGCCCGTATCCGGTGCTTTCGTATCAGTCGTACCGCGTAAAAGAAGGAGACATGATCGGCGTCATCGCCGAAAAATACGGTCTCACGCAGGATACGATAATAAGCGTAAACAATATCAAGCAGTCCCGCCTGCTGCAGATCGGTCAGTACCTCAAGCTGCCGTCGATGCCCGGCATCCTGTACACGGTGCGAGACGGAGCAGAAACCGTTGAGTCTATCGCCGAAAAATACGAAGTATCCGCGGATAAGTGTTCCGCTGTAAACCGCGTGTCGCTCACGCAGCCGCTTGACGCGGGTACGACGATTTTTGTGCCTGACGCAGAGCTTGACTGGGTAACGCGGCAGGAAATAAACGGAGATCTGTTTATCAAGCCGCTGCGCGTGCAGTATTACTATTCATCGTATTACGGCTGGCGCGCAAGTCCGTTTACCGGCGCGCGCTCGTTCCACAGCGGTATCGATATGGCGACATGGGAGGGTGCGCCGGTGTACGCGGCGATGGCGGGAACCGTTATTTCCGCGCAGTATGACAACGTATACGGCAAGTGCGTGCAGATCCGCCACCATTCAGGATATGTGTCGCTGTACGGCCATTTAAGCGAGATGCTGGTAAAAGCAGGCGACTCTGTAAACACCAATACAACAATCGGTCTTGTCGGCAGCACAGGCATGAGCACCGGTCCGCACCTGCATTTTACCGTATTCAAGAACTGGAAGACGGTAGACCCGATAAATCTCTGGAATTAACCGTTTCTTTCAATTCTGCGGCAAAAGCCCCGGCAGGTGCGGATCACTCTGATTGCGCTTAGTTTGCCGGGGCGTTTTTATACGCAGGCGCTGACGGCGGTTTAAGCGTTTCTATTTTTTTAATAAAAAAGTCAAGATTGCTTCCGATAAAGAGCGCGCAGTACGCGGTTACGATGCCGCCGAAGAGCAGATAGAACGAAACGAGCAGTCTGGGATCTGTCGCTGCTGTCGTGCTCAGGCAAAATGCAAGCAGCGCGATAATCATCGCAACGCCTGAAAAAATCCAGCGGCGCATGGTAAGCGGTTTTGCGTTGCTCAACTCATCGTGTTCTGCAATGCGGCTCATGATGCCGGCTGCTATGTCGCTGCCGGCGGGAAGCGGCTGGCGAAGCGATTCTGCGCAGACCTGCTCAGCCATTGTGCACAGCCGCACCTGCGTGCGGCATTTTTTGCAGACAAGCAGATGCGCCGTAACGCGCAGCGGCAGGCGCTGGTTTTTATCGAGCGAAAAGAATGTGTCCATAACCTTGTGGCATGAAAGTGCATTCATCGTAAAACTCCTTTCTGTCTCACGCTAAGACAGACTGTGTAATTCGGCCAGTTTATCGCGCAGGATTTTCTTTGCGCGGAATATGTGTGATTTCACCGTGTTGATCGGCAGCTGCGTTATCTCGCTGATATCGCTGTATGACAAGTCGTAAAAGAAATACATGTCAAGACACACCGCGTACCGTTTCGGCAGCTCGGCAATCGCCTCGCGCACGGCGAGAATTGTCAGTTTGCGCATCTGCTGTTCTTCCGGCAGAATACGCGTGTCAGGCGGCAGCATATCGTCAGACAGCGGTTCATACTCTTTTCGCCGGTTTACCGCGTTTACCGCCGTCGTGTACGCGATGCGTGTGAGCCACGTGGAAAATGCCGCGCTGCCGCGGAACGAAGCCAGGTGCGCATACGCTTTTAAAAACACGTCCTGTATAAAGTCTTCTATATCGCTGTCGTTCTTAAAAAAACTCCGGCCCATTGCGACAACACGCCCGCTGAACAGCCGGACAAGTTCGGCAAACGCCTGAGAATCTCCCTTCTGCGCCAGTCTGACCGTCAGCTCCTCATGATGGCGGGAATCAGACTCCGCTGCGGCTGTTGCGGCATGTTCGGTGCTGTGCTGCCGCTTAAGGAACCTGGGCAGCCGCATCATGTTCTTGCGGATACAGACGGTAGAATATAAGCAGGCAGATACCCAGCGCAAGCGGAATCAGGCCGCCGAGCACGGTATAGGAAATACCGTTGAGCAGCAGGAACAGTATCGTTAAAACTGCGCCGACGCCGGTAAGCAGCAGTCCGGTAAGCAGCGCATACAGTTTAAGATTGATGCTGCGCTGTATATAGCAGCCTGTTCTGATTTGCAGGGTAATTTCCCGATGCCTCCACAGCAGGTAAAAAAACACCACGATGCCGCCGATGACGATGCCCACGATGGGGATAACCGCTAAAATAATTTGGGCGGCAGGCGAAGCCGCAGCTGTACTCATAAAATGCTCCATAAATAGTTCCGTGTCTGTTTAATCAGACACACAAGCACGCTTGAAAGTTGCATCATTATTCAAAGAAAATGAGCGTATTGAAATATACCGCGTCAACAGAACCGAGCACAAGCAGGCGGTTGATTTGTTCAGTCAGTTCCTGTTTTATCTCGGATTCCGATTTTGCTTTATAAGCGTCATACGTGAGCGAAGAAAAATATCCTGCGATGAGCGCCGTTATCTGCCGCTTTTTCTGGCTGATTTCTTCGTGGAGTTCCCGATCGCCTGCCGGATAGGCAAGCCACGGCTGGGCGACAAGCGGCGTGCCTGCCGTGATGGTGCCGTCTTCATTCGGTATCGGCTGCGTCATGGCTCTGACAGACCCCAAATCTATATAGCCGTTTCCGCTTTCGGCGCGTGCCGGCAGCCTGAATTCCTTCGGCACGGCGCTGCTTTTTATAGCGGCGCCCTGCGTCTGCACCGGCAGCCTGCCTGAGAGCACGGCAAACACGGTGCCTCCCGCAATGGCGAGAACGAGCGCCGCGCAGCAGCCTGCAAGAACGGTATTGAGCGTGCATTTCATATGCGGTCAGTGTATCAGATAGGATTTTATCAGCGCAAGAGCCTGCGCGCGTGCGCGAAGCCGTATGTATACGCCGCCGTTTTTCCATTCTTCGCGGTATATGACTGACTGCGGGCGGATCTGCGCGACAAGTCCGTATGCTTGTGCGGGCACGCGGATTTCGCGCACCGGTCCGTAAAGCAGTGCACAGATGCGCTGCCGCAGCCGTTCAATACCGGCTCCTGTTTTTGCGCTGACGCGGACAGCCGGAAAACCGCCGGTTTGCTTTATCGGTATGCAGTGCGCGCCGGAAGCGTCCGCCTTATTGTACACGAGGAGGCGTTTGTGCGCGCAGGCTCCTATCTCGTCAAGCACGGAAACAACGGTGCGGTACTGCGCTTCCGCTCTGGCGTCGCTTGTATCGATAACGATGAGCAGCAGTTCCGCGCGGCATGCTTCTTCAAGCGTCGATTTAAACGCGTCTACAAGCGTGTGCGGCAGATTGTGGATAAAACCAACCGTATCGGTAATAAGGACGCTTCCGCTGCGCCCTGCCGCCATACGCCTGGTAGCCGGATCAAGCGTGGCGAACAGCTTGTCCTCGACAAGCAACGAGGCGCCGGTAAGCGCGTTGAGCAGGCTTGATTTACCGGCGTTTGTGTAGCCGACAAGCGCGCACGAGGCAAGCTCCGTGCGGGTGCGTTTTTTGCGCTGCGTGGCGCGCTCTTTTTCTATCTGCGCGATGCCGCCGCGCAGGCGCGCAATGCGGGTTCTGATTGTCCGCCGGTCAAGCTCAAGCTGTGTCTCGCCGCTGCCTTTCGCACCGTAGCTCCCGCCGCGCAGGCGCGCCATATCGCCGTACAGGTGCGCGAGCCGCGGAAGTGCGTACGCAAGCTGCGCGAGCTCCGTCTGCAGCCGCGCTTCTTTTGTCTGCGCCCGCGCGGCAAAAATGCGAAGGATAACCTCGTGCCGGTCGAACACTGGAATGTCTGCAAGGCGTTCCCAGTTGCGCTGCTGCGTCGGCGTAATGGGAAAATCACACACGATGCAGTCCGCGCCTGCGTGCTGTGCCATGGCTGCAAGTTCCGCGGCTTTGCCGGTGCCGACGCCGTACTGCGCTCCGGCGGGTACTGACGTGAGGTGAACGCTTGCCGCGCAGGTGAAACCGAGCGTGTCAAGGAGCTGTTCCAGTTCGCCGTTTTCGGCGCCGGGCAGATAAATGAGCAGCGCCTGCGGCGGTGATTGTTGAGCAGCAGTGATTGTCATGTTCTCTTTGTTTGTATCACGCGCGGCGCATCCTGTCCAGCACCCGCGCACGGACTTGTTTTTCGTGCGGGGATTCCGCGGAGTGCTGCTGCGTTTGCACGAGGGCTTGTTTCTTTCTTACTTCTAGCCGCAAACCTTTTGTTTGCTCACGCAGTTTGCTGCAAAGCGGCAGCAGGGCTGCCCGTGAGTGCAAACTGAACAATTTGCCGATTGCAAAATTTATATTTGCCGTTTATTCGGTAAGAAATTTGCCGTCGGCCAGCGAGACACTTGCCGATGGCAAACTTTTCATTTGCCGACGGCAAACTGAAAATTTGCAATCGGCAAGTGAGCCGCTGGCCATCGGCAAAATTCATGTCTGATAAACGGCAAAATTTAAATTTGCAATCGGGAAATATGTTAGTTTGTTATACCGCTGATAAGTTCATACGGGTGCTGTCTGCAAGCTTTTGGAGCAAAACTCCAAAACTTGTGATTGCGTTATAGACCTGCAGTCTGCGACTCTATTCCCGTGGAGCGCGTGAAAGAAATACACGCGCAGAAAGACGTCCGGCGAACCGGTAACGAGCTTAAAAGAAAGCTATATCGTGTTTCTCTGCCTGTTCGGCCCGTTCAAACATAACCTGCCTGTGTACACGGTGTACAAGACATTTGCGGAAAATCTCGAAGTGCCGTATACTGACGGTACGAATACAGTGTTCTGTAACTGCAGGGCGCAGCGAGGGCTTTGTGCTTGGCGAGAAACTCGGGCGAACAGCGCCGTGCCGAACAGATGGCGCGCAATATGCTTTCCGGCGGATTCAGCCGCCAGCGCCCTGGTGCACGATGGACAGCGCTGTCTTTTTTTGCGCCGGTGTGGTATAGTTGTGGTGCATATAATGGTTCCGCGGTTTGGCGGCCGTATGCGCATGTTCAGCATAGTTTCGGAGGACAGGTGACAACAGGACAAAAGGCATCGCTCAGTCTGCTTTGTGCCGTGGGTGTAACCAGCTTGTTTGCAGTCGCCGCGTATCTGCATTTTTTTTCGTTATTTGAAATTCGTTTTTATCAGCCGGTGATGATGCGTTCGGCAGAAGAGCAGACGGAGCGGCTCGCGCTGCTGCTTGAAACATATACCGATACGCTTGCTGCGCGGTTTGCGTCTTTTTTACAGGAGCCTGACGTGCTGTCCGTGTTTGATCGGGAGCAGTCCTCTGCCGCCATTGACGGGAGAGACCGGCTGGTGCAGGCGCTGCTTGCGCAGACGAACCGTTTGGCGGGAGTGAGGATCGTAAGCGAGAACGGCCGTCACGTTCATTTCAGTTCTCTTGCGGACGATGTGCTGTCGCGCGCGGATAATTTTATTGCGTATAAAAATTATACGGAGCTTGACGGCCCTCCGTTCAGCTCCGTCGCGGTGCGCCGCGGGGAAGCCATGCACATTACTGCCGACACGCAGCGCGATATGCTCATTTTTGCATTTCCCGTATATGACTCGATGGAGGTATTCCGCGGCACGGCGCTGTTCCTCGTGGAATCGGCTGGTTTTTATGAATACGCGGTGCAGGAGCGCGCGCTGAATATCAGCGACGACCTGCAGCTTGCAGCGCTTGCCAATGATTCCGGCGGTGTTCGTTTCGGCTTTTTGCTGGGGCTGCCGCTTGAAAACAGCGGGTTTGTTACAGCTGGCATGACGCAGCAGGTATTGCCGCAGACGGCAGGCACGATCCGTATCGAGGATCCTCAGGGACGCAGGTGGCTGCTGTTTTCGTATGCCGCCGGTTCCGGCTGCATCGAGCGGGTATATCCTGAGTCGATGTTCAGGCTGCCGGCGGCGCTGCAGGTCATTCTGCTGCTGTGTGTGTGCCTGACTTCGTTTTTGCTCTTTTTCCTCATATTCAGCGCAAAACGGGATGCATTGCTTGAAGCGCGCAGCCGCATTAAGCGCCTTGAATTAAGCCTTCTGACCGAGTGTGTGCTGCGCCAGGAATATGCAGACTGGCGCGCCGTATGCGGGCGTCTTTCGGATCGGCGCAGCGAGATTCTGTCCAGACTGCATAAAAGCTGCGGCAGGCTGACAAAAGAAGAACGGCGGCTTGTTGACGAATTGTTTGATAAAAGCTGGGAAGAAATCATTGCGGTGCTGACGGCGCATGAGCGTGTGTGCGTGCCGGCGTCAGCACCGCAGGAATGTATTGAGCGTGCGGCTGCGCCGGTGCAGGCTGCCGCCGCCATGCCGCAGTCCGCAGCCTGTCCAGCCGCCGATGATATCGAAGAACTTGAAGCGGCGGATGAAGATGACGCGGCGGAGCCGCTTGAGGAGCTTGAAGCTGCCGACGGAGCGGAGAGTCCTGAAGATATTGCGGAACTTGAACCTGCAGACGAACCTGCCGAAGCAGAACCGGCTGAAGAGCTTGACGCGGCGGAGCCGCTTGAAGAACTTGAGGCGGCGGATGACGCTCCTGCATCCCGCGCGCCTGATATGCGCGAAGAGCTTCGGCTGGGGGAGCCGGAGCTTTATGTTTCGCAGGCTTCTGCCGATACATTAGAGAACTTTACGGCCGCTATACCTGATTTTTCGAGCGCAGATATGGAATCTGCCCATGCGGAGCCGGCGAATGATGGAGGCATCTTTTTGTTTCAAGGAATTTCAAACAGCTCTATTGCATCTCAACTGCTTGAAGAACTCCCCCTGGTTGAGCGCCTTGGACGCATAAAAAAAACGCATACGGATGTTATTTGTGAACATGACGGAATCTTTTCAATCGCGCCTGACGTGGATTATTCGATAGTTGCGCAGGATCCGGCATTTAAGCAGCTGGTTGATTCCGTGCTGTAGCGGCCTGCCTGCGGTTTTTCGATACGATAGATGAGCCAGACAAAAAAAACGCGCAGGTCAAAAAAGACGCGCCGCCAGCGTTCGCGCCTGCATCCTGTGCGCATTGCCGCATTTGCAGCCGTTATCGCCGCGTCTGCGTGTGTGTTTGCGTTCTTTTTTCTGCTGCTGACGCTGCCTGTGTCAGATACATTGCCTAAGAC
>DXHG01000033.1 GCA_019113455.1 Candidatus Treponema faecavium
ACGCGTCCAAAAACGGCGGCTTTACGGCGGGAACGCCGTGGCTTCCGTTTAATACCGGCTGCGCACATCTGAACGCGGCGGCTGAACGAGCAGATACAGACTCCGTGCTTAACTGGTATCGCTCACTTATAGCGCTCCGCCGTGATAAGGAATTTGCCGAAACGATAGCAGAAGGCGACTTTGTGCCGCTGTACGAGTCGGTTCCCAACGTGTTTGTGTATATGCGCCGCACTGAGCGCCAGAGCATTGTCATCGCCGCTAATTTCGGCAGAGAGCCGGCAGTCTTGAGCGGCGAGCTGCCTGCACCGGCGCTGCGCGTACTTTTGGCAAGCACAGACGCGGCGCATATTATAGAAAACTGCGGCACGGCGCTGTGCCTGCCTTCTCTTGCTGCGGCTGTCGTACTGCTGGGATAATAACACGGGGATAATGCATATGACTCAGAAAGAGAGAATGATTGCGGGACTGCCGTACAAGGCGTGGCTTGACGGGCTTGAAGAGGAAAGCCTGCGGGCAAAAATGCTCTGCCACCAGTTTAATCAGCTTTCGCCTGACGCGTTTGCGGAGCGTGACGCCGTGCTGAAAGAGCTTTTGGGACCATGCGGAAGCGGCATCTGTATTTTGCAGCCGTTCCATTGCGATTACGGCTATAATATCGAGATTGCAGGCGATTTCTTTGCAAACTATAACCTGACCGTTCTTGATGTTGCGAAAGTCTCTATCGGACGGAACGTGCAGTGCGGCCCGAACGTGGGGCTCTATACGGCAGGGCATCCGATTCACGCCGCTTCGCGCAATTCAGGCTACGAGTACGGGCGCGCGATTACAATCGGCGACAATGTGTGGCTTGGCGCAGGCGTTATCGTGTGTCCGGGCGTACGTATCGGGGATAACGCTGTTATCGGGGCGGGCAGCGTCGTTGTGCGCGACATTCCGCCTGACTGCGTCGCCGTCGGCAATCCCTGCCGTGTCGTGCGCGCCATTACCGAAGCCGATCGGCGGTATTACTGCGGCACAGAGGAGTTTGAAGGTGCCATACTTGCCGAACTAGGCATAGAATAAGACCAAAAACAAGGCTTGAGCAGGGTGTCTTTGGCGCTGCCGGCCTGATTCTACCGCCGGTTTACCGTTTTCTACCGCGTGTCGGTTGCTTCGCCGCCTGCCGTACGGTATACAATACATAAGACAAGCAGTATGGACAGCATACTGCTTGTCTTATGTATACAGGAGCAGATATATGCAGGATGACCGTATGAATGAATCGATGGGCGCCGTTATTGCGGGGCGGCGCAAGGCGCTCAGCATGACGCAGGCCGAGCTTGCCGGCAAACTGAATGTAACCGATAAAGCCGTATCCAAATGGGAACGGAATGTCTCGTGTCCCGATATTGCGCTTCTGCCGCGCCTTGCGGCGGTGCTCGGCATATCGGTAGAAGAACTGCTTGCGCCAAGCGCGCTTTTGCCGCGCAGGGACAGGCGGCAGCCGCTTGCAGAGCTGGTATGCACCGCCGTCGCACTGGCGCTGGGCGTCGCTGTGACGGTGCTGTGCGCGCTGTCGCGGCTGGACCTGCTGCGTAACGGCGGCAGGCTTGATACCGGCGATATGCTTTTATTCTGCGGCGCGGGCATCGCGCTGCTTGCCTTCACCCGCATTATGCGTTCAGGGGACGACTGAAATCATCTCCCAGATGCGCGGGTCTTCCTGCCCGAGACACCAGAAACCTGCGTGCCGCACGCCCATGCGCTCGTAGGCGTTCAAGCGCACGGCAAGGGAATGTACGTCTTCAAAATACACGCTTACCGTTATGGGAATCTCATACGTAAACGTGGGAATCTCGTTTTCCCGGGCGATATGCGAAACGCCATGTTCCCGTATAATGCGGCTGATGCCGGCAAACTGGAACGCGCGGAATGTATTTTCGTCTCCCCACGTGCGCCCGTAAAACGGCAGCCCCATGATGAGCTTGTCAGCGGGAACGTGTTCCTGCGCGTACGCAGCGACGCGTTCGCACCAGTCAAGAGACGCTATCGGACCGGGCGCGCTGCCTGACCAGTGCTCGTCGTATGCCATGACGAGCAGGCGATCTACAACGGGCGCGATGCGGCTGTAGTCGTAGACGTCGTCGCTGATTGTACGCGTGCGCGCCGGAAGCGCTATCGTAAACAGTTTGCCCTGGCGCTTCATCTCGGCGGAAAGTTCGCTGAGAAACGAATAAAACGCGTCTCCGTCGCGCGCCGGAACAAGCTCAAAGTCAATCTGCAGCCCGTCGTACGGCGCGCTCGCTTCTATCAATTCAGCGATAAGACTGCGGCGCGTATCGCTTTCTTCCATAAGCACAAAGTGCGTGAGGCTCCTGCTGTCGCAGGTAACGACCATGTGGACGCGCCCGCCGAACCCGGCGAGTTTTGACGCGTCAGGCACGCCGGTGAGGCTGCCGTACGTATTTACCGTCGCGCCGAAATAGCCGACGTCGGTAACAGGCAGGTCGGGCGAAAGCGTTTCTTCCCGCCCGTCAAGCAGGTACGCCCATATTTCCTGAAATGAGCTTGCCGCCGCCTCGCGTTCGCCTGCCTCATAGACAACGGCGGCGTCTTGTGCCGTTGCGCCCGAAGCGGAAATCGGCTGCGGCGGGGCGGCGCAGCGCTGCGATGCGCATGAGGCAAACAAAACCGATGCGGCAATACAGAGTTCAAGACTGTGTTTCATAGTTCCTCCTTATTCAGTATGCGGTACATCGGTGTTTCTCCCGGCCGCAGTTCAAGGATATGGCGCTCGCAGGCAAGCGCCTCGGCGGGGTCGTGCGTTACGTGCAGCAGCGTCGACGTGCCGCCGCGCGCGATCGTTTCGAGCAGCGAGAGCACCCGCTCGCGCTGCTGCTCGTCAAGTGCGTGGCACGGTTCGTCGAGGATGAGCAGCGGCGGACACTTGACCGCCGCGCGCAGGATGAGGAGCTCGCGCTGCTCCCCGTATGAGAGCGCCGAAAACGGTTCGTGCCGCCGCTCAAGAAACCCGCCGAGCGCGAGCCACTGCGCCGCTGTCCGGCGGTCAAGGTCGCTTTTGGGCTCATAGAGACCGATCGTATCTTTTAATCCTGATATAATGACGCTTTCTATATCGGTGCCGCTTACCATGCGGTACTCAAGGTGCAGGCGGTACGACACGATGCCCATGCGCGCCTTAAGCTCCCAGACGGTTTCTCCGCTGCCGCGCGGCCTGCCGAAAATACGCACATCGTTGCAGAATACCTGCATGTTGTCGCCGGATATAAGCTCAAGCAGCGTCGTCTTGCCTGAACCGTTTGGTCCGCGTATAAGCCAGTGTTCTCCCGCGTACAGCGTCCAGCTGAGGTGCTCGAGCACCGTTTTATCTCCCCAGCCGACATGCACGTCGCGCATTTCAACGAGCGGCGTTTTGTCGTGTGCGCCGCCGCTGTCCGCCGCGGCGGCAGCCGCCTGCAGTCCTGCCACTTCCTGCACAAACGCCTCGGCCGCCTGTTCCCGGTCGGCGCGGTTCTTTTGCTGCCGCTCGCCAAGCTCACGCTCGTATGCAGCCCGCTCTCCTGAGAACGAAAGCCTCCCCTGGGTGAATTCCAGCACGTGCGTTACCGCAGGCGGAATATCGGCGTACCGGTCCATACAGAGCAGCACCTGCGGCGTGCCGCCGCTTTGCACCTGCTGTTTTTGGCGCGCCGCAAGCGAATCAAAGAAATTGAGCAGCACGCCGCGCGACTGCGCGTCAAGACCGGCGAACGGCTCGGAAAGAATGATAAAGCGCTTGCCCGCCAAAAGCGCGCGGCAGATAAGCGTGCGCCTGATTTCTCCGGTTGAAAGATATTTGACGCCGCGGTCAAGAACCGCTTCTATGCCGCACAGCCGCGTCTCCGGCATCGTTTCAAGGCGTGCGGCGAGTGCGCGCCGCGTGTCTTTGTCTGTGCCGAGCACTTCGCCGATATACTCGCGCGCGGTGCGGCCGTGGTCAACACCGCCTTCGATATAGTCGCTTTCGTCGCGTTCGCGTTCTTCGCGGATGAGAGCCGCGGCGTTTTCAAGTGATACGCATACGGTTGAATCGGCAAATATGTTTGCGTACTGCGCGGCTTTTGTATGGCCGTCTGTGCCGCCGGGCGCGACCGGCTCAAAACGGCAGCCGTTCTGACCGGCAAGCGCATCGCGGAATGCTTCTTTTCCGCCGCCGCCCGGGCCAACGGCAAGCCATACTTCGCCGCTTTTCATCTGCCAGTCGAACGGGGCGGTGAGGTCTTTAGAGCGCGCCGTGATTTTGCAGTTTGCCGCATCGATAAGCGGCTGCGCCTGCGCTGCACCGTTTGTCTGTTTGTGTGTCATCACGTCAGTATAGCACACGCCGCTGTGTGCTGTGCAAGAGTGTGCGCAGGTAGTTTTTCTTTGCGGGGGCAAGACTGTGCAGGAAGACCGTACTGCTGCAGGATGGTGTGCGTTTGAACATATCCGATGGCAGCAGATTTCCCGCTGGCAAATTTAAAATTTGCCGTTTATCCGGAATGAATTTTGCCGTCGGCCAGCGAGACACTTGC
>DXHG01000034.1 GCA_019113455.1 Candidatus Treponema faecavium
CAAAATTTTATTTTGCCATTTATCAGACATGAATTTTGCCGATGGCCAGCGGCGCACTTGCCGACGGCAACTTTTTAGTTTGCCGTCGGCAAATGAAACGTTTGCCATCGGCAAGTGTCTCGCTGGCCGACGGCAAATTTCTTACCGAATAAACGGCAAATTTTTAGTTTGCCATCGGCAAATCTCTTGCCCGCGGCACGCGGCAATCACCGCGCAGAGCCCCGTAAAGAAAAATAAGCTGCACATACACAGAAACATTCCGCGGTGAACTGTACAGAAAAAAGACCTGCGTGCAAACGCAAAAAATACCCTGCGGGAAACCCGCGGAGAAAAAACCGCAGGTTTCCCGCTTGACCCCGATTCATAAGCCATTTACAATAACACCATATGAAATCCTCTACATTTACAGGCGGTATTCATCCGCCGGAAAAAAAGGAACTGACAAACACGTGTCTTATCCGGAACGTGACGCCCGCTTCCCGCACTGCAGTCATACCCGTTACGCAGGGCGGCGCTCCCAATAAACCGATTGTCGCAGTCGGAGACGCCGTTGTGCGCGGACAAAAAATCGCGGAATCAGACGCGTACATGTCGGTGCCGGTGCATGCTTCGCTTTCCGGCACGGTAAAAAAAATAGAGCCGCGCCTCTGCGCCGGAAACACGGAAACGCCCTGCATTATTATAGAAGCCGACGGAACCGAAACAGAAGAGACGATGCCGGTTCTTGACCCGTTTTCCTGCACAAAAGAAGAGGCGCTCGCCCGCATCCGCAATGCGGGCATTGTCGGCATGGGCGGCGCAGCATTTCCGGCGCATGTCAAGCTCAGTCCTCCGGCTGACAAGAAAATCGACTATGTGCTTGCAAACGCTGCCGAATGTGAACCGTATCTGACTGCAGACGAGCGCATATTAATAGAAGAAACTGAAAAAGTTATCGACGGGCTTGCAATCGTCATGCATATAACCGGCGCTGCTCAGGGGCTTATCTGCCTTGAAGACAACAAGCGGTATCTGCTGACGGCGCTTAAACAGGCGATCAAGGGCAGCGGTCATGACCATATTGCCGTCAAGCTCTGCCGTACAAAATACCCGCAGGGCGGCGAAAAAATGCTTATAAAAATGGCCGTACAGCGCGAGGTGCCTTCCGGCAAGCTTCCGGCAGATGCGGGCTGCGTTGTTCACAACGTGAGCACGCTCCACGCGATTTCGCAGGCATTCCGCGAAGGCAGGCCGCTCACTGCACGGGCGCTCACAGTATCGGGCGGCGGGTGCACACAGCCGAAAAATATCCGCGTTCCTATCGGCACGCTTGTATCCGATCTGATGCCTGATACCTTCGGCATGAGCGATGACACACGGAAAATCATAAACGGCGGTCCCATGATGGGAATCGCGATGATGAACGCACAGTTTCCTATCACCAAAAATACGTCGGGCGTGCTTTTTCTCACGGAGCGGGAGCTCTCGCTTGATCCGGAATCGCCCTGCATCGGCTGCGGGCACTGCATAGACGCATGTCCGTGCAGGCTCCCGCCCGTGCTGCTGCTGCGGGAACTTTCAGCAAATGACCTGCGCGCCGCCGTTAAGCTCGGGCTTATGGACTGCATCGAATGCGGCTGCTGCTCATACAGCTGTCCCGCGCGCATAAAACTCGTGCAGCGCTTCCGTATCGGAAAAATGCAGGAGCGCACTGAACTGCAGCGCCAAAAACTGGCTGCCGCACGCGCGGCAGAAGCCGCAAAAGGAGGCAACTGATGCCCGTGTATCACCTGTCGTCAAGTCCGCATATTGCAGGGAATTTTACTACCCGCAAGGCAATGCTCTGCGTTATCGGCGCGCTTATTCCCGCCGCCGCAACCGGCGTCGTGCTGTTCGGGCTTCCGGCTGCATGTACGATTGCCGTTTCTGTCGTATCCTGCGTCGTGTTTGAGGCGCTGTTTCAAAAGCTCGTACACAAGCCGGTAACGGTGCGCGACTGTTCAGCTGTCGTAACGGGGCTTATGCTCGCCTGCGTGCTGCCGCCTGCGCTGCCGGTGTGGATGACCGTGCTCGGAGCGCTGTTTGCGGTTGTTGTAGCGAAAGGCTTTTTCGGCGGTCTTGGCGCAAACGTCTTTAATCCGGCGCTGAGCGGCCGCGCGTTTTTATTCGTGAGTTTCCCTGCGGCGATGGGCTCGTGGATAACACCGTTTGACGGCGCATCCGGCGCGACGATGCTCGCTTCCCAGACAATCACGGCAGGCAGCCACTCGTATGCAGACCTGCTGCTCGGAAACCGCGCCGGCTGTATCGGAGAAACGAGTGCGCTCTTTATCATTGCCGCGTTTATCTTTCTTACCGCCGTGCGCGTCATAGACTGGCGCGCGCCGGTAACGATGATTGCGACGGTCGCCGTGCTCTCGCTGTGCGCGGGGCACGATCCTGCGGCGGCGCTCATGGCCGGCGGCGTGCTGTTCGGCGCGGTGTTCATGACTACCGACTACGCAACGGCTCCGCAGACAAAGATCGGCAGACTGCTGTTCGGTGCTGGCTGCGGGCTTATCACGTTCCTTATCAGGCAATTCGGCGGATATCCGGAAGGCGTCATGTACAGTATTCTCATCATGAACATACTGACACCGTTCCTCAATAAACTCGTATCCCGCAGATACGGCGTTTCACACAAAAAAGAAAGGATAGACGTAGAATGAAACAGATGCTGAAATTGGGGCTTATTCTTGCCGTGTATGCGGCAGCCGCCTGCGTGCTCCTTGCGCTTGTCAACAACGTTACCGCGCCTGTCATTGCACAGGCAAAAGCGGCGCAGGAAACAGCGGGCCTTTCCGTCTGCTTTCCGCTTCCGACAGACAGTTTTGAGGCGGCGCCCGGCTACACGCCGCAGACAAGCGGCTCTATTATAGTAGATAATCTCTATCTTGCGTATAAGGACGGCGCCGTCATAGGTGCTGTCGCGCGGGCAACGGGGCCGACCTACGACGAAGCGACAATCCTGCTCGGCATAGACATGGAACGAACGCTTACCGGCATTCACTTTCTGTCGATTACCGATACGCCTGGTTTTGGACAGCGGGCTACGGAGCCTGCGTTCTATGAGCAGTTTTCCGGAAAGAGCGCCGACGATCCGTTTGAACCGGGAGCCGACGTTGATATGATAACGGGCGCGACAATCAGCACGCGGGGCATCGCGCAGCTCGTAAAGTACGCCGCGTATGTCGCAGGCAGCTATCTCGCGGAACACTGCGGCGCTCCGGCGGGCAGCGCGCAGGCGCCGGAAATTGCGCAGGCTCCTGCGGTGTTCAGCTATGAACAGGCGTGCCGGTCGATATTCCCCGACGCCTCATTCACCGAAATAACCGACGGATCAGGCGAAACGGCTGAAGGCTTCACCATAGAAAAACAGTATCTTGCCGCCGATGCAGACGGCGCGGTTATCGGCGCGCTCGCGGCGGTGCGCGGCCCCGCATACAGCGGCACGGGCGTAACGATGACAGGCGTAACCGCGGACGGCATTATTGCCGGCGTACGCATCATCGAACTGAACGATACGCCCGGCATCGGACAGCGCGCGCTTGAAGAATCGTTCTACGGCCAATTTGCCGGAAAACCCGCGCACAGCATCATCATCACAGGCGGCGCTGCGGCCACAGACGCGGACTCAGGCGCTACGGCCGCAGACACGACAGACGCTGACACGGGCGCCACCGCCGCAAGCGCAGATGCTGCCGCGGCGGACGCGGCCAGTATCGATATAATCTCCGGCGCAACGATAACATCGCAGCGCATTGCCGACATGGCCGCGGCAGGAGCACAGGCGGCCGCGGCGCTTGCCGGACAGCACACAGCTGCCATAACAGGAAGTGGACTATGAACAAATACTGGAACATATTTACAAACGGACTGCTCAGAGAAAATCCGCTGCTCGTCATTATGATCGGCTTGTGTTCGTCGCTTGCCGTTACGACAAAGTTTGAAAACGGCATCGGCATGGGACTTGCGATGACATTCGTGCTCGTTATGAGCGAGCTTATCATCAGCCTGTTCCGCAAACTCATTCCCGATTCCATTCGCATACCGGTATTCATTATCGTTATTGCGTCGTTTACCACCATCGTCGACCTGCTCATGCAGGCGTATTTGCCGGCTCTTTCAAGCGCGATGGGCGTCTTTATTCCGCTCATCGTCGTAAACTGCATCATCATGGGGCGCGTGGAATCGTTTGCATCAAAACAGACGCCCGCGGAATCCGTGTGCGACGCGCTCGGCATGGGCTTAGGCTACACGTGGGTGCTCTGCGGCATATCGCTTGTACGGGAAGTGCTCGGTTCGGGCACGCTCCTCGGTGCGACGATTATCCCCGCAGATTACACGATCGGCTTTTTTACTAACGCGCCGGGCGGCTTTTTCGTATTCGGCATGTTTATCGCCGCAAGCATGGCAATCCGCACAGCAACGGAAAAGAAAACGGCAGGAGACGGGAAATGAACGAATATCTCAAGATCTTTCTCACGTCGATGCTTATCGACAACGTAGTGCTCATTCAGTTTCTTGCGCTGTGCCCGTTTATCGGCATGACAAAAGAAACAGACAAGGCGGCGGGCATGGGCATCGCGACGTCGTTCGTAATGGTGCTCGCCACGCTTGTTACCTACCCGATATATCACTTTATCCTTGCGCCGCTGGGACTTGCGTTTTTGCAGACACTCGTCTTTATCCTTGTCATCGCAAGCCTTGTACAGCTCGTTGAGTTCTATCTGCGCAAATCAGCGCCGGCGCTGTACAGCTCCATGGGCGTGTATCTCGCGCTCATAACGACAAACTGCGCCATTCTTGCCGTAACGCTTAACTGTATCAGCAAAAACTACACGTTCCTTGAGTCGATTGTATACGCAGTCGGCACTGCCGCCGGTTTTCTGCTTTCTCTCGTACTCATGTCGGGCGTGCGCCAGCGCATCAGGATCGCGCCCGTTCCCGCGTTTCTGCAGGGAACGC
>DXHG01000035.1 GCA_019113455.1 Candidatus Treponema faecavium
GGCCAGCGGCGCACTTGCCGATTGCAAATTTTTTGTTTGCCGTCGGCAAATGAAAAGTTTGCCGTCGGCAAGTGTCTCGCTGGCCGACGGCAAATTTCATTCCGGCTAAATGGCAATTTTTTTGTTTGCCATCGGCAAAATTCTTACCGGATAAACGGCAAAGTAAAAATTTGCCATCGGTAAATTTTTTATTTATCAATCAGTTAGTAAAATCATAGGGTAATATCCTTATATTTGCGGCTGTGAAGTTCAGCTTTTCTGTGTGCGCACAAAAGCTGCGGGATTGTGCGGCTGCGTATTTGGTAATTGCTGGTGAAGAGGGAGGTGCTTGGGGAGAGAGGAGCCCCCGCTTTTGCATATCTTGACAATACCGCATAAACTTTCATAAACTGCCAGCATAAAAATCATGGAGGGTTGTATATGAAGCATTTCTCCAGTATATGGTGCGTCTGTTCACTGCTGCTGTGTCTGACCGGCTGCGCGCAGCGCGACGTACATGCAGTCCAGGAGAATACGCTCATATACTGCATTACCACAGAGCCTGACCACCTTGATCCGTTTTTGGCGCTGAGCGCCGATTCCCGCTATATCATGTTCAACGTGTTTGAAGGGCTCTTAAAGCCTGCTCCTGACGGGAGTCTTGTGCCGGGGCTTGCGGAGTCGTATAACGTAAACGAAGATTTTACGGAGTACGTGTTTACGCTGCGGGACGCGGTGTTTCATAACGGCAGTCCTGTTACGGCAGACGACGCGGTGTATTCGATAGAGCAGGCTGTCGCCGCTCGGCTTAACGGTATGCAGGCGGTGCAGTCCGTTTCTGCGCTTGACGAACGCACGGTACGCATTGTCCTTTCCGAGCCCGACAGCGAGTTTGAGTACAATCTTACAACGGCCATCGTTCCTGCCGGCTATGATGAATTAAACACAAAGCCGGTCGGCACGGGGCCGTTTCAGTTTGAATCGTTTGCACCGCAGCAGGAGCTCGTGCTGAAAAAAAACCCCGCGTACTGGCAGCCCGGCGTGCCGCACCTTGATACAATCGTGTTTAAGATAAAAGCCGATTTTAAATCGGCGCTGGTTGACCTGCAGGCAGGTTCGGCCAATTCCGGATTCTTTGATACCGCATCGGCGCTGCAGATAGATCCGGAACGGTTTACGGTGGTGTACGATAATTCAAACTCGGTGCAGATGCTCGCGCTTAATAACGCGTTCGGACCGCTGCAGGACGCGCGCGTACGGCAGGCGCTGTGCTATGCAGTAGACTGCAAAGAAATCATCGCGCTTGCGCATAACGGGCACGCCGTGCGCGCCGCATCTCCGGTGATTCCCGGGCTGGTGAACATGTACAACGGCAGCCTTGACAGCCTGTACGCGCACGACATAGAGCGGGCGAAACAGCTGCTTGCGGAAGCCGGATACGCGGATGGTTTTCCGCTCACGATAACGGTGCCGTCGTCGTATCAGATGCACATCGATACGGCGCAGATTATCGTAAATCAGCTGGCGCGCATCGGCGTTGACGCCCGTATTCAGCAGATTGACTGGGCGGCGTGGCTTTCCGATGTGTATCAGGGCAGAAACTATGAGGCGACGGTCGTTTCCGTTGACGGCACGACGCTCTCTCCGCGCAGTTATCTCAGCCGGTACGTGTCAGATGATCCGGCAAATTTTATCAACTACCGCAGCGAGGCGTATGACCGGCTGTTTGCGCAGACCCTGCAGACCGGTGATGATGCGGCGCGAACACAGCAGTATAAGGAATTGCAGCGCATTATTGCACAGGATGCGGGATCCGTGTTTATCTGCGATTTATCCGTGCCTAAAATATATGCAAAAGGTATTGCAGGCTTCGTGCCGTATCCGCTGTATGTGTTTGACGCGGCGCCGCTTTACTTTGAGTAGCAGCGTATGCCCCTGTTTATCCTCCGCAGGCTGTTCACGCTGTGCGCCACGCTTTTTGCCGTTTCCCTGATTGTGTTCGCGCTGTTTCAGGCTGCGCCCGGCGACCCTGCGGTGATGATTGCCGGATTGAACGCGTCGCAGGAGCAGCTTTCCGTTATCAGGGAAAAGCTTAATCTTGACGCAGGGCCTGCCGCGCAGTATGTGTATTGGCTTCGCGACATTATCCGTGCGGATTTCGGTACCTCGATACAGTATGGTCTTCCGGTGCGCGAGCTGGTGTTTGACCGGCTGCTCATTTCAGCGGCGCTTGCCGCGGAATCTTTAGCGATTACCGTATGCCTTGCCGTGCCTGCAGGCATATTCATGGCGTATAAACGGCGTTCTGCCGCGGCCGCGGCGCTCAGGCATCTGACGGTAATCGGTCTTTCCGTGCCGCATTATTTTTTCAGCATCCTGATTGCGCTGCTGTTCGGCCTCGTGCTGCGCGTATTTGTTCCCGGGCAGTTTTTTCACTATTCCGATGACGCGGCGGCTTTTTGGCAGAGCCTGTTTTTTCCTGCGCTGGCAGCGGCGCTCCCAAACTGCTGCGTTCTTGCCCAGTCTGTCTATACGTCTGCTGTCGGCGAGCTTTCAGGTGCGTATGTGCGCACGGCGCGGAGCAAGGGGGCAGGCGAATGGCGGATTCTGACGCGCCATGTTATGCCGAACGCGCTCCGCCCGATACTGACGATGGCGGGAATGATTGCGGCCGATATCTGTTCCGGCACAGTCGTTGCTGAGCAGGTGTTTGGTATTCCCGGTATGGGCAGGCTGCTCATAAGCGGCATTGCGCGCCGCGACTTTCCGCTGGTGATGGCGGTAACGGTGTATGTGTCAGCGGTGATTGTGATTGTTAACTGCGCCGTGGAGATAGTAATCCGTATTATCGATCCCCGCGTGCGCACTGCTGGCGGATCCTGACATGCGCCGCGTTCAATTCAGGCTTGGACTGGCGCTTGTGCTTGCGGCAACGCTTATATCGGCGTTTTCCGCATTTTATACGCCGTACGACCCGTATGAAATGAACCAGGCGGCGCGCTATGAAGCGCCGTCTATGACACACGTGTTCGGCACCGATAATTTTGGGCGCGATATTTTAAGCAGGGTGCTTTCAGGCTGCGGCATTTCGCTGGGGATCGCGGCGGCGGCGCTGGCGGCGGCGCTGGCGGCGGGCTGTGCGCTCGGGCTGTGCGCCGCAGTTGGCGGCAGATATATTGACAGCGTCATCATGCTTGCCGTAAATGCGCTTAATTCAATTCCTGCGGTGCTTGCCGCGCTTGTACTGCGAAGCGTGCTTCCTGACGGGAACAGCTCGCTGATACTCACGATGGCGGCGGTGTTTGCGCCCGTGTTTGTCCGCGTTGTGCGCAATGAGACGGCACTTGTGCGCGAACTGGAATACGTACAGCATGCGCGTATTCAGGGAGCGGGAACGGCGCGCATCGTGTTTGTGCATATCCTTCCGAACATCAGAGGGCCGCTTGTTTCGGCAGCGGTTATCGTGATGACGCGCGTGCTGCTTATAGAATCAACGCTCAGTTATCTGGGCGTCGGCGTGCAGCCGCCGCTTCCGAGTCTGGGGCGCATGATGTT